>CAZMDT010000001.1:0-13226 GCA_964564965.1 uncultured Planctomycetaceae bacterium
GTAGTACCGCGGCTGCTTCACCGACGGGATGACCTCCTGCGCCCGCTCACTGAACGCGATGAACCCCAGCCCCGGCATGCACGCCAGCGCCTTCTGCGTGCTCACCAGCGCGCAGTCCACGTGCCAGTCGTCCATGCGGAACTCATCGGCCCCGATGGCGGACACGGCGTCGACGACGAGGAGGACGCCCCGTTCATCGGTGAGCCGGCCGATGGCCTCGATGTCGTAGAGGTAGCCGGTAGACGTTTCGTGGGCGTTCACCATGAGCGCCTTGACGCCGGGGCGCAGCCGCTCGGCCAAGGCGTCCAGGTCGGGCGAGGCGCCGTACTCGAGCTTGAACTCCTCGATGTCGACGCCCCAGGCCCTGGCCATGGCGATCCAGCGGCTGCCGAAGGTTCCGCCGTTGAGCGCGACCACCTTGTCCCCGGCGTTCATCAGATTCGAAACGGCCATCTCCATCAGCCCCATGCCGGAGGCCGTGATCGTCAGCGGCGCCTGCGACGTGCGGAACACCGCCCGCATCCCCTCGGTGACCTCGCAGACCGTGTCCGCGAACGCCTGCCCGCGGAAGTACGGCAGGCGCCGGGTGCCGCCGATCTCGCAGATCTCCTCGGTCATCTCCACCGGGCCGGGGGCCAGCAGCAGCATGGTCGTGGTCTCCTGTGTGCCTCAGCCGCCCGCCCGCGCGGGCGCCGTGTCGGGCGTGGCCACCGTGCCCACGAGCAGCACGTGCCACGCCAGCCAGCGCACCGGCGGAAGGACGGTGAACAGCAGGCGGTCGAAGGCGCAGCCGGCGCGGAACGCCAGGTGCCCGAACGTCGGCATGTAGAGGAAGAACAGCGGAATCGCCGCCATCGACAGCAGGAAGCTGTAGCGCCGCTCGAGTCGCGCGCAGTGGCGGCCGATGAGCTTCAGGTCGTCTGGCAGCAGCGGATGCTCCGTCGGCACGCGCGCCCGTGGCGTCATCCGGCGGAACAGGTTGACCAGGGGGTTCATCCCCAGCGGTTCGGAGAAGACAATCCGGCATCCCGGCCGGGCCACGCGCGACACCTCGGCCATGAACCGCGCCACGTCCAGATGGTGGACGATCGCCTTCCCGAGCACCACGTCGAAGAAGCCGTCCTCGAAGGGCAGGTTCTCCGCATCGCCGACGACGCACCGGACGCGGTCGGCGCACTCCTCCAGGCCGCCGTTCAGCTTGCGGACCGACTCCGGCGAGATGTCCAGGCACCAGACGCTCGCCCCGCGCCGGGCCATCGCCTTCGCCGTGCCGCTGGACGTGCCGCACCCCACGAACAGCACCCGCTTGCCCTCGAGGGTTCCCAGCGCCTCTTGGATTTCCCGCTCCAGGTAGGCCGACAGCGGCCGTGTGTACACGAACCGCCGGAACGTCCGCCCGTCCCGGACCCGCTCATCCCAGAAGTGGGCTTCGTAGGTCTTGCGCTCGGTGGCTCGCTCAGGCATCGGGGGCCTCCGGCGTTCGCTCGATCCGGCGGCAGATGAGCTCGACCTTCTGCGGCCAGGTTTCCGCCGCCATGGCGTCGCGGCGCCGGCGGCGGGCGTCGGGCCCGGTGTCGGCGAGGGCGGCCTCGATGGCCTTTTCGAAGGCGGCGTCGCCGGCGGCGATGGCGATGAGGCGCTCGTACAGCCGGACCTCGGGCATGGGCGTGGAGACCACCGGCAGCCCGGCCGCCAGGTACTCCCGCAGCTTGATCGGGTTCACCGCGTGCGTCAGCTCGTTGACCTTGAAGGGGATGAGGCCGACGTCGAACTGCTTGCAGTAGGCGGGCAGCGCCTCGTAGGGCCTGCGGCCGAGGAAGTGCATGTTCGGCAGGGCGCGGTAGGGTGCCAGGTCCACCGTGGAGTCGCCGAGGAGCACGAAGTGCCACCGGGGGCGGCGGCGGGCGATAGCGGCGAGCAGGTCGAGGTCCACCCAGTCGCGGATGAGCCCGAAGAACCCCAGCCGCGGTCGCGGAATGCCCGCCACGTCCGCCGGCGCCGGCAGGCCGTTCGTCACCGCGCGCGAGAAGTGCCCGTAGTCCACGCCGTGCGGCACGAGCACGGTGTTGGCGTTCAGAGGCGACTTGGCCTGCTGAAGCGCCATGGAGGTCGTCACGACCAGGTCGGCCCGGGCGCAGAGCGTCCGCTCGTCGCGCAGCACCTGCTCGGCGTCGTAGCCGGTGAAGTGGGCGAAGTCGTCCACGCAGTAGTACACCACCCGCTCCGGGCGGAACGCCTCCAGCAGGTAGGCCACGTCCGGCGCGAACGACCAGATCTGGACCGGGCCGCGGCGGACCGCCGACAGACCCGCGCTGATCTGCCGAACCAGCAGCGTGCGGTTCAGCCGGCGGGCCCACGGACATCCCGGCAGCGGCACCACCAGCGGCGTAAGCGTGTGCAGCCCCGGGCGCACCTGGCGCACCCCGCCGAACACCTGCCCCAGCTTCCGCGCCAGGTACAGCAGGTCCGACGAGCTGGCCGTGGGAGCACGCGAGGCGTGGTAGTTCACCCACAGCACGGCGTTCCGCTCGGCCAGCAGGTGCATCACGTGATGCTTGCTCGTCGGCGGGGCGTCGTAGCCGCTGGCGAAGCAGAGGATGGTGCGGCCCTCGATCATGGGGCGACATGCTCCTTGCGCTCGGCCGTGGCGCGCGGCGCCGCCGCCGGGGTGCCGCTGCTCGCCGGCGGGCCCGTCGGGCCGCCCGGAGTGCTGAGCCGTTCGCACAGGGCCACCAGCGGCGCCATTCGCGCCTCCCAACTGTAGCGCTCGAGCACACACCGCCGGGCGGCCGACCCGATGGCCTCCCGGGCTGCCGCGTCGGTCAGCAGGCGCCCCAGGTGCTCCGCCCACAGTTCGGGGCTGTCGGCCGGGAGCACCTCGCGCCCGAGCGCCAGCTCGAGCCCTTCCAGCGCAGCGGGGGAGCCGACGGTGGCGAGGCCCATGGCCATCGCCTCGAGGATCTTGTTCTGGATGCCGCGGGCGATGTGAAGCGGACAGACAGCCGCGCGGGCGGCGGCGAGATACGGGCGGACGTCCGGCACGGTGCCGGTGACGATGACGCCGGGCGCCGCGGTGAGGCGCCGCACCGCCGGGGCGGGATCGCGCCCGACGATGGCGAACGTCACCCCGGGCACGCGCTGCCGCAGCCGGGGCCAGACCTCGCGAACAAACCAGCAGACCCCCTCGACGTTCGGGCGGTAGTCCATGGTGCCGGTGAACACGATGGGGGCGGGCCCGATGTCGGCGGGCGCCGCGGCCGCCGGGGCAAAGAACTGCGCGTCCACGCCGTTGCTGACGGCGAGGACGTTGGGCGCCTCCAGGCCGAGGGCGCGGGCCTCGGCGTCGCTGACCATGACGACGGCGTCGCAGCGTTCGACGGCGAGGCGTTCGAGGGCCTTGACGCCGGCGGCCTCGCGGGCGTACAGCCAGCGCTTGGGCCAGCGGGTGCGGGCGGCGTAGTCGGCCCACTTCGCGCTGTCGACGTCGACCACGTCGGCCACCCGGGCGCGGGCCGGCGCCGCCAGGGCATAGGGCAGCGTGCTGGAGGAGTAGCTGATGGCCACGTCGAAGGGCTCGCCTCCGGCGGCATCGGCGATGAGCGCGTGGAGCCGGTGGCTGTGGAAGAAGCCCTCCGTGACGCTGCGCCCGGCGAGCAGGCCCAGCGCGCCGCGGACGAACCCCCAGGTGCCGCCGGCGGGGGCCACCAGGAGCTGCTCGCACCACGGGCGGAGCCCCTCGGCGGCGCGGACGTCGGCGGGGCCGTGCGCCAGGCACGCCGCCGTCACGCGGAAGCGCCCCGACAGCGCACGGATTTCATGGAACGCGCGGACGCGCTCGCCCTTGTCGGGCGGATACGGCACGCGATGGGCTATGAACAGCAGTCGCCTCATGGTGCTTCGGGCCTCGGCGGGCGTCGGTGAGGCAGGCACCATCGCCTGGCCGCCTCCGGTGCCGGCCAACGGGCGCCCCGTGCGGGGCCTCTAAGACGGCGGACCAGCCCCCGTCGGCGCGTGGGCGAGGCCGGTCCGCTGCAACTAGGCGGGGTGGGATTCGAACCGCACGGCCTCGCTCTTATCCGGAGCGCGCTCTGCCAACTGAGCTACCCGCCTTCGGGGCGTTTCGGCCGGCGTGCCCGCCGGCCGTGGACCTCTGGCGACACTAGGCGGGGTGGGGCTCGAACCACACGACCTCGCTCTTATCCGGAGCGCGCTCTGCCAGCTGAGCTACCCGCCTGTCAACGGGGCCACATCGCCCGCCGTTACGGTATCCACTTGGTAATCCGTGCGCCGGCCAGGCGGGTGAACCACAGGGGCATGCTCCGCCACAGTCGGCCGGCGACGGCGAACTTCCGGTTGCTCGGGCTGAGGTTCGGCAGCGTCTTCGCCCGGTTCAGCGAGATCTGGTAGTGCAGGGGCTCGGGCTCGAAGCCGTGGTACCGTTTGAAGGCATGGGGCCCGTGGTTGTCGCGGCGCGACCGGTTGAAGTCGTACCACCGGAGCCCGTGCTGAACCGCCCACTCCATCAGGCGGAGGTGCAGCACGTTGTTGGCGAACTTGTGGGTGCCCTCGGGCCGGCTGCCGGTGAAGTACGGAATGACCTCGTCGCGGAACACGAAGCTCACCAGCCCCGCCAGCACGGTCCGCCCGTCGCGGTCGCGGACGACCTGGCAGATGCAGTCGTCGCCGTGGGTCCGCTGGAGCTCGCGGAAGAACGCCCGGCTGTAGTTGGGCGAGCCCAGGCGCCGCAGCGTGTAGGCGTACAGGGCGTAGATGTCGTCCATCAGGTGCGGGCCGAACTCCACCGTCACGAGGTTCAGGCCCTTGCGCGTGGCGGCCCGGGTCTTGCGCGGCAGCCACGACAGAATCTTGTCCGCCTCCCGCGGAAGCTGCTTGCGGAAGGTGTCGTAGCGGGTGATCTCGGACAGGCCGAGGGCGTTGGGCTCGCGGTGGCGCAGCTCGATGTACTCCGCGCGCGTCTGCCGGCAGGCGTCCTCGGCGGCGGCCAGCAGCGCCCGGGCGGCGCCCTCCCCGTCGGCCAGAATCCCCCCGTACGTGCCGTACGGCACCGACACCAGCACGCGCCCCACGAAGACGCTGCGGACGAAGAACAGCGGCAGGACGCCGACGAGCCGCTCGCCGGCCCACGCGGTGAGGTGCATCGGCTGGTGGTGGTACGCCGCCTCGACGGCGCGGCTCCACGCCAGGCGGTGAAACAGCGTGCCGTCGCCGTGCGCCAGGACGTAGGCGTCCCACGCCTCGGCGTCGGCTTCCGTGAACGGCCGGACTTGTGCCGCCTCGCTGATCATCATCAGCCGCGCGTGCCCTGCCTCCGCGACGCGTCCGCGCCCCGCGCGGGGCACATCACGAGTACCGGTAGAGGTAATTCGGGATATAGTAGCGCCGGCGGGTGAGCACCATGCCGGCGAGCTTGACGTTGGCGGCGTGAAGGAGGCGGACGGCCTTGTCGGCGGACTCGCGGCGGGTCTTGCCGAGGCGAACGACGAGCAGCCCCTCGCCGACGGCGCGGCCGAACATGCCCGCGTCCGACACGTGGTTGATCGGGGGCGAGTCGATGATGACGTAGTCGTACTTCCGGCGAAGCTGGACGATGAGTTCCTCGAGCTCGGCGCGGGCGATGAGCTCACCCACCTGGCGATGGTCGGCCTGCCCCGTGGTGATGCAGAACAGGTTGGGGTACGGGGTCTGCTGCGTGACGTCCTTGAGGGTGGCGGTGCCGCGCAGCAGGTCCGCCATGCCGGGCGAGGGGTCGGCCTTGAGCAACTGCCCGACCTTGCCCTTCCGCAGGTCGCAGTCGGCCACCAGCGTCAGCCGGTCCGTCCGCTCCGCCAGCACGAGCGCCAGGTGCAGGCACGTGACGGTCTTGCCCTCGCCGGCCTCGGCGGAGGTAACGACGTAGCAGAACCGGTCGTCGGGGGACTGGGCGAGCAGGCTGGTCCGCAGCGCCCGGTACTCCTCGGTGATGGCCCCGCCTCGGTCGTGATGGGCCACGAGCGCCTCCCCGAAGTCCGCCGTCACGGCCATGCCGTCCACCACCGCCTGCTCCGCCGTCACCGGCGCCGCCGGCGGGTGCGCGTGGGGCTTCTCGTCAAAGCGGCGCTTGGCGTCGGCGCCCTCGCGAGTGTCGGCCTCAACGACCGCTTCGGCCTGACTCTTCTGCATTGCCTTCCACACGTTAGCCACGGTTCGCTCCTGTGTCCGCTCGTTCAGGACCGGCCGATGCTGGCCGGCTCGACCAGTTGGTCGGAGACCCGCAGGTTCCAGCAGGTCATGTCGCGCAGCACCTCGGCGATGATGTGCCGGTCGATGCAGTGCGTGCTCTTGGCGTATCCGACCAGCAGAGCATTATCGCAAAGCACGTTGATCAGTCGGGGAATCCCGTTGGTTGCGGCGTAGATGTCGGCCTTGGCGGCGGGGGTGAACTGCACCGGGCTGCCGTCCTCGGCCGCCACGCCGAGGCGATGGTCGACGTACGCCCCCGTGTCCTCGGCGTTCAGGTGCCCCAGGTGGTAGCTCAGCACGATGCGCTGGCGGAGGGGCTCCCAGCGGGGCTCGAGGAGCTTGTCTCGCAGCTCCGGCTGCCCGACCAGAACGATCTGCACCAGCCGCTCGCCGTTCTGCTCCCAGTTCCACAGCAGGCGCAGCTCCTCCAGCGAGGCCCCCGGCAGGTCCTGCGCCTCGTCGAGAATCATCGCCACCAGGCGCCCGCGATGGTAAGAGCGGGTCAGGTGTTCCTCGAGCGTCTCCACGAGGCTGAGCTTGTCGGCCGAGCCGCTGACCTTGATGCCCAACTGCGTTGCCACCGCCTTCACCAACTGCTTCGCCGACTGCGGAGGGTTGCGCATCTGGATGGTCACGCACCCCGGGCCGAGGCGCGCCCCCAGCATGTTGCTGAGGAACGTCTTGCCCGCGCCGACCTCGCCGGTCACGAGCACCATGCCCTTGCGCTGCTGGACGGTGTACATCATGTTCGCCAGCGCCTCGGCGTGGATGGCGCTCTCGTAAAAGAACTTCTCATCACACGTGATGGAAAAGGGAAACTCCTTCAGCCTGTAGAAACTCAGATACATCGCTCCCTCGTCACGTGCCGCTGTCCCAGGCGGTCGGGTCCGTCACGACGCGGAGGACGAAGTCCGGCGGGGAGGCCTTCCACTCCTCGTACTTGTCCGGATAGCGCACGCGGAGCACGATGCTGAACATCGACACCGCGATGCTCACGATGAGCACCATGCTGATGGCCGGCCCGAGCAGCCAGCGCTTCATGGTCCGCAGGGCCTGGTCCTTGCGGGTGACGATCTCGCCGATGACGCCGTGGACGGGCACGTCGAAGTACTTCGCGGCGTCCTCGGCGGTCGTGATGGTCCGGTCGAGCATGTTCGTCAGGAAGACCAGCCCGCCGCCGAACGCCAGGCCACCCGCGACCGCGAAGGCAATGATCATCAGCAGGTTCGGGGAGGAGGGGCGGAACTGCTTCTGGGCGGCTTCCTTGGCGTCGAGGTGAGTGCCGCGCTTGGCCACCTCCGCCTCGAGGGACATGCTCACGTCCATCAGCTTCTGTCGCCACCGGTGGAGCTCCTCGGTCTCCCTCCCCAGGGCGCTGGTGATCTCCAGGTACGCCTGGCGAACCTTGGCGAAGTCCTTCATCAACGCCTCGTCGCCGTCCAGCAGGCTGCTGACGCGCTCGAACTCCTCGTTGAGCGTCTCCAGCTCCACCTTCGCGTCGGCCATCTGAACTTCGATCTGCGCCTCGAACGCCTGCGGGGTCAGATCGTCCGTCCGGAACACCCGCTCCATGACGACCTCGGGGGGGGTGTCCTTGATCCGCTGCTCGAGGTCGACGATCCGCTGGCGCAGCACCTTGATTGTCGGGTGCTTCTCGGTCATCCGCATCATGGCCGACCGCAGGTTCTCCTGGGTGGCCCGGAGGTCGTCGGTGAGCCGCTTGAGTTCGGGATTGGGCCCGCGAACGATCTCGACGGGCTGGCTGGTCGGCAGGGTGGTGGCCCGGTACCGCAGGAGCGCCAACTGGCGGAGCCGCTGCTCCGCGGCGCGCTTCTGACGGCGCAGCGTGTCCTTCACCGACTGGCGGTTGCGGATCCGCTCCTGAAGCAGCCCCGGGTCGTGCACGAGGCCCCCGGCGTGGTCGGACTCGAACTTGATCTTGCTTTCGGTGACTTCCTTGACCCGCCGCTCGCAGCCCTGGACTTTCTTGTCGAGGAACTTCCGGCTGTCGTTGAGCCGGGCCTTTATATGCTCGCTGACGGCCTCCATGTAGTTCTTGACGAGGGCGTCGGGGATCTCCTGCGCGAGCTTGGGGTCGGAGTGCGTGACGCTGAGCGACACGAGGTCGACGTTCCGCGATCGCACTTCCCACCGGACCTGCATGCTGGCCTGGAGGCCGCGGATGGTGCCGAGCCGGGCGCGCTGCCCGGCCTCGGTGAGCCGCCCGCTGGCATCGCGCGGCAGGCCTCGCGTCAGCTCCGGCAGCTCGTCCACGACGCGGGCAACCGCGTTGAAACCGATCAGCTCGTGCTCGAGGGTCAGCTTGATGGTCTGGAAATCCTCCGGATTCCCCTGGACTGTCTGGGGCGCGGCGACGTCCGACCGTCGCTCGAACTTCGTGACCGCCGTATACTCCCGCCGCAGCGTGTGGGCGGCGATCAGCGTGCCGATGGCGAACAGAGCCGCCCCGATCAGGAACAGCCACCGCCGGCGGAACACCACCCGGAGCAGGTCACGCGGCGTCTTCTTGGTTGCTATCTCTGCCATGGGTCTTCTCACCTGAATCCGTTACCCGCCAGCCGCTGCAATGCGGGACGGGGCGCTGATCGCCGAGGTTATCGGGCTCACCGGGAACAGCAGCCTGTTGAGCGTCAGGCCGATCCATGCCAGCGGGGTCGGCTGCACGTACACCACATCGTTGGGTTTGAGCAGTATGTTGTGGCTGAAGTCGCCCTCGCGGATCATCGCGTAGAGGTTGACGATCATGCGGCGGGGCGTTTCGCCCCGCGGCGCGTCGTGGATGCCCGTGGTGTGGAAGTCCCCCGCAGGCTGGGTCGTCATGAACCCGCCGACGTGAGGCTTCGGCGCACGGATCACGATGATCCGCTCCTGCCAGGCGGTGTTCTGGGGGTTGGCCTTGGCCATCGCGTCCAACAGCGTGTCGCGTCCGGTCCATGCCTTCGGGCCCGGGGTGGCCACCTGCCCGAAGATGTAGAAGAACTGTGAGGAGTAGCCGGTCACCTGCACGGTGGCGTCGGCCTCCTCGTAGAACTCCTTCGAGGCCTTGACCAGTGTCTCCTCGATCTCCCGCGGCGTCAGGCCGGCGATGTAGACCTCTTTCAGCAGCGGCAGGTTGATCTTGCCGTCGGGGCGGAGCCGCCCGCCGAAGCCGTTGATCTCCGGCACGTTCACGGACCGGATGGAGATGGAGTCCGGCGGGTAGACCCGGTACTCCGTTCCCGACACCTCGCTCGGCGGTTTGATCAGGAACGTCTCCAGCTCCTGCTCGTGGTAGGTGCACCCGGGGGCGAGCATCCCCGCCACGAGAATCACCACCAGCGCCCCAAGGGGCCCGCCGCGCCTCATCGCCTCAATCGTTACGCGATCCATGGTCTGCCTTTCCCGAATGTGGTTGGTGGTCCGCCGGACGACTCGAGGTCCGGAGCGTTGCCGATTCAAGACGGCCGTCTGTCAGCCACCTCTCCGCACTGGACGAGAGAACGCCTTCCTGAGAGGGGTCCTGCCATCCTTCAGATGCCCTCTAGTGCTACGGCGGGCGCGCAGCCGGAGTTCAGCCGACCTTGCGAGCGACGCCATGCGCACCGCCACGCTGTCACATTCGTGAACACAGCCTTTGCGCCGTCCGGAATCCGGACCCCCGCGGGGTCTTTGATCACGTATCGGCATTTCGATGCGGCTGCTCCACTTAGTCCCCCCGGCCCGCGGGAGGCCCAACTCCCGCGAAAAACGGCGGTTCGGTTGCCCGCGAGGCCCGCCCGCCGCGCGCCCCGCGCAGCGCGCCACGCCGCCGGCGGTGCGGGGCCCCCTCGGATGTTACTGACCTCCATCTCAGAACCGCGGCGGTCCCGCGGCCGGCTCCATCCACGGCCAAGCAACGTGAGTCTACTCTCTTGTATATCAGCAGCCATGGCCATGTCAACAACAAGAACGGCGTTCGGCGCGGTCCAGCACGAGCGCCGTGCCGGCGGGCGCCCGGGCGGACGCCCTCACGCCGCCGCGGGCCGGCGGTCCGACACCACCCGTCCGTCGATCAGCTCGATGACGCGATTCGCGCGGTCGGCGACCTCTCGCTCGTGCGTCACCATCAGAATCGTCACGTGCAGCAGGCGGTTCAGCTCGGCCAGCAACGCCACGATCCCCCGCCCCGTCCGCTGGTCCAGCCGGGCGGTGGGCTCGTCGGCGAGCAGCAGCTCCGGGTCGTTGTTCAGCGCCCGGGCGACATTCACGCGCTGGCGCTGCCCGCCGGAGAGCTGCCCCGGCAAGTGGGCGGTGCGGTCCGACAGGCCGACGCAGGCCAGAAGGTCCTCCGCCCGCGTGCGGACCTGTCGCGGCCGCATCCGGGCGACGCGCCCGGGCAGCATCACGTTCTCCAGCGCCGTCAGGTGCGGCAGCAGCAGGTCATCCTGGAAGATGAAGCCCAGGTTGTTGTTGCGGAAGTGGTTCAGTCGGCGCTGCGGCAGCCGGTGAACGTCCACGCCGTCGATCAGGACGCGCCCCTCCGTCGGCGCGTCGAGCGTCGAGACGAGGTTCAGCAGCGTGGTCTTGCCGGCGCCGCTGGGCCCGACGAGCGCGACGAACTCCTGCGCCTCGATTTCGAGGCACACGCCGTGCAGCACCTTCAGCGGCACGCTGCCGACGAATTGCTTGCCCACGTCCTCAATCTTCAGCCGGGCGCTCATTTTCCGAAGATCACCTCAATCGGCTTGAGCCGGGCGGCCTTGCGCCCGCTCCACCAGGCGGAGCCGATCATGGTTCCGGCGGCCAGGACGGTCGCCAGAAGGAAGGCCGACGACTTCGGGCTCGTGGCGTAGGAGGCGATGCCGTACGTCTCCTCCGACACCTGGTACGGGTGCGCCTGTTCCCAGGCCATCACGCCGAGGGAGACGGTGACGCCGATGATGGTGCCCACGAGCCAGATGAACAGGGCCTCGAGCATGAGGATGCCACGGAGCGACGTCCGCGAGGCGCCGACGGCGCGGAGGATGGCGAGCTCCTTCTCCCGGCTCGCGACGAACATGCTGAAGACGTTCGCCATGCCTGCCGAGGCCACCAGCGCCACCAGCACGTTGATGAAGGCCGTCACGCGCTTCACCGTGGCGATCTCCGCCAGCAGGGAGGCGTTGTCGTCGCGCCAGTTGCGGACCTTCTGCCCGGTGCGCCGGGCGAGCGCGGCGGAGACCGCGTCGGCCTGGTCGGCGTTCGCGCAGCGCGCCGCGACGCCCGACACCTCGTTGCCCATCCGGAACATCCGCTGCGCCGTCGGCAGCGCGGCGTACACGTAGTGCAGGTCCTTGTCGTAGTAGCCCGAGCGGAACACCGCCCGCACGCGCATCAGCATCTGCGTATTGGTGGTCACCACGCTGACGTGCTCGCCGACGTGCACGCCGAGCTTCTCGGCGGCGCGGAAGCCGATGGCGATGTCGGCGGGCCCCAGGCGCGGCACCATCTCGTCCGGAAAGTGCTTGGCGATGTTCACTACCCGGGCGTACTGCTCGGCGACGATTCCCTCGAGAGTAATGCCGAGGTTGGTCCGCCCGCGGCTGATGGCGGCGCTGCCCTTGACGAAGGGGGCGACGGCGACGACGTCGCCCTCGGCAGCCATGCGGTGGGCCAGCGCGTGGTAGCCGTTCAGGTAGTGGCTGCGCGGGTACGTGCGGTCGCGGAGGGCGATGACGGCACCGCCGCCCAGCTCCTGGCGGAGGGCCTGCTCCATGTGCCCCGCCTGCCGCTCCCGGGGCCACACCGTCACGTGCGCCGAGTTCTGCTCGACGATCCGGTCGATCATGTCGTCGTAGAAGCTCGTCATGGTGCTGGGGATGTAGACCATCACCAGCACCGCCACCGCCAGGCCGAGCACCATGCCCGCCGTGTGCCAGGGGTGGCGCGCCAGGTCGCGCCGCGCCAGAAGCAGTTCGAACGGTAGCGCCATGGGCTTCCCTACGGCAGGCGGATGACGTCGCCGGGCTGGAGGCCGCCGGTCACCTCCGCCCAGTACCCGTCGCCCGCGCCGGCTGTCACGCGCCGCCGGGCGAAACCGTCCGCCGTCTTCACCCAGACGAACGTTTCGTCGTTGTCGCGCTCGATGGCGGCGATGGGAATCCGCAGCACGCCTTCCTTCGCCGCGTTGACGATGGCGATGTCGGCCGCCATGCCGTCCATCAGCACCACCGGCGGCTTCGACGTCAGCCGAAGCAGCACCGTCACCGTCCCCTGCTCCGGATCAACGCGGGGGAGGATGCGGTCGACGACGGCCCGGAGGGGGCGGTCGGGGTAGGCATCGGGCAGGACGCGTGCCTCGCTGCCGTGGCGGACGCCCTGGAGCTGACTTTCCTGCACCTGGGCGCGGATCTCGATGGCCTCGATGTCCTCCACGCGCAGCAGCACCTGCCCGGGCGAGACGATCTCGCCGACGTTGACGTACTTGACCGTGACGATGCCCGGGTGCGAGGCGCGCAGGATGTACATGCCGCGCAGGGCGTCCCAGCGCTTCCGCTCCGCCTGCGCCAGCGTCACCTCCGCCCGGGCGCGGGCGATCTGCTCCGGGCGGGTGCCGGCCTCCAGCAGGGCGAGCTGCGCCTTCGCCCGCGCCAGCTCGGAACGGGCCTTCTTCAGTTCGCTGAAGGCCCGGCTGAGCTCCGCCGCCGACGCCACGCCACGCTGCACCGCCTGTTGGAGGCGGGTGTGCTCCTTCTCGACGTAGGCGAGGTTGGGCTCGGCGCTGTTGACGGCCTCGCGGGCCTGGGCGATCTCCTCCTTGCGTGGCCCGGCCTCCAGCTCGGCGAGCTGCTGGCGCGCGAGTTCTAGGCGTGCCTCGGCCTTGGCGTACTCGGCCTGGACGACGGCATCGTCGAGGCAGACGAGGGCATCGCCCTCGGCGACGGTCTGGCCCTCGCGGACGGGGATGGCCTTGACGGCGGCCAGCACCTCCGCCGACACCGCCGACCGCCGCGTGCAGCGGATGGTCC
>CAZMDT010000001.1:13236-46160 GCA_964564965.1 uncultured Planctomycetaceae bacterium
GTCCCCGACACGGTCACGCCGGCGAGCATGTCGCCCTCGGCGACGGTATGCGTGCCCGCGCGGGCGGCGTAGTGGTCGTACCACCAGATGCCCACGCCCGCCGCCGGGCCGAGGATCGCCACGACGATCACCAGCCGTATCATCAGCCTGCGCATCATCGCCTCCGTCGCTGTCGGTTCGGGGGCAGGGAAAGCCCCTTGGCGGTATCGGAAATCGGCCCCGCCCCCTTGACTTGCGCGCGGGGCGAGGCGTTCGGGCGGGGGCGGGGGTGCTTAAGGGCCTCCGCCGGGCATCCGATAGACAGGACCGGGGGAACCGAGGCGGTTGGATAGTGCGCGCACAGGGCGCCCGCGGACAGCCGCCCGGAAAGGGCCGCCGGTGCAGAAGTCGCCGTCATTTGTCGAGATCGCCGTCTGGGAGGCGGTGACCCGGCGCACGCGCGTCGACCTGGTCTTGCGATCCGTGACCGGCAGGACCGATACGCGCCTCATCAGCCGGTTCCTCGGCCTGCCCCCCGACGGCCTCATCGCCCTCGACGTGCCCCGAACCACCCGCGGCGACCGGGCCTTCGTGCCGGCGGGGTGGGAGGTCGGCATGGCCTTCGACATCGCCGGGGTGTGGCTCCAGGCCCGGACGACCGTCGCCGGGCACTGCCAGTTCCCGCTCCGCCCCACGCGCCGCGTGGACGCCCTGCTCGTCCGTCGCCCCGAACGCATCCTGTCGGCGAACCGGCGACGCCGGCCGCGGCGCCGGGTGGACCCGTCGCGCCCGATCCGCGCGACGGTCTGGCCGGCGGGCATGGGCGGGCCCGCGCCGCCGGAAGAGGCGCACGCGGGCTGGCTCATCGACTCCTCGGATGGCGGCCTGGGGGTGGGGCTGGCGAAGCCGCTGCGCCTCGAGGTCGGTTCGCCGTGCTACCTCCGCCTCGCCGAGCCGGGCGCCGCGGAGTGCCCCCTGTTCCGCGGGCGGCTGCGCCACTGCACGCCCCAGGACGACGGCACCTGGCGGGCGGGCTTCGGCGAGGTCAGCGAGCTCGGCCCCGGGGAGGCGATTGGCCTGCTGATGTCGGCGGCGGCCCCCCGCGCCGACGGCGGCTGAGGCCGCCGGCTACTCGCCTGCGCCCGCGGCGATCATCTCCTGAAGGGCCCGGCGATCGGCGGGCAGGGCTTCGCGCACGCCCGGAACGCGGTGGCGGAACGGGTCATACAGCGCGAACGCCGGTGCCAGGGCGGGTTCGCCCCAGTCGAGCAGCACCTTCAGCGCTTCCGTCGCCATCATCACCGACGTCAGCCAGACCATCGGCGCGAACGAGGTGATGTGCCCCGCGGCGATCCGCCGGACGGCGGCGTCATCGTAGAAGTCGGCGACGCCCTCGATCCGCCCGAGGCTGCCGGTGAGCAGGCCGAACTGCAGGCGCCGTATCTCCTCGTCGGAGACCTCGGCGATGTCGCGCCCGCGGGTGGGCAGGTCGTAGACTTCCTCGAGGCTCGGCGTGTCGGGCGTGAGCACGCGGACGTTGGCGTAGGGCAGCGCCCAGCCCTCGACGACCGGGACGCCCAGCTCGCGGGCCTTCCGCGAGATGACCAGGCACGGGCGAAGAGAGTCGATGGCGAGCACCGCCACGTCGCACCCTTCGAGAATCCGCCCGACGTTGTCCTCATCGACGTGATCGTACGCGTCGATGCGGACCTCCGGGTTGATCGCCCGGGCGAACTGCTCGGCCACGTCGATCTTGCGCCGGCCGAGCGTGTGACGGAAGGCGTAGATCTGGCGGTTCAGGTTGCTCGGCTCGAACACGTCGCGGTCGACCGTGCTGAAGGCCCCCACCCCGCTGCGGACCAGCACCTCGAACGCCACGCCGCCGATGCCTCCCGCGCCCGGCACGCTCACCTTCGATCGCCGCAGCCGCTCCTGCTGCTCGTCGCTGAGCAGCCCGATGTTCCGCTCCGCCAGCTCGGCGTAGTCGGCCGTCCAGCGCTCGCTCGCTTCGCCCATGATCGCTCCTCCTCCGTCGCCCCCGCCACGTAATGGTTCTTCTTCTCGTAGTTATGCTCCAGGCCGTGAGGGAACTGCTCGTACGCCACGAGCTTGACCTCCGCCCGGGAGCGGACGTATTCCGACAGAATCTCGGCCAGGCGCTGCTCGCTCTCCCACGCCGGCGACACGCCCGGCTTGAGCTGCACGAGCACCCGCCCGCAGTCGTCCTCCGTGAGGATGGTGAAGTTGCCCGTCAGGGCGCCGGCGATGTCGAAGTCCTTGTAGAGCGCCTCCTTGACCTCCACAGGCGAGACGTGCCCGCCGGCCGGCAGGGGCACGAGCCGCCGCCGACCCCAGATGAACGCCACCGGCAGGTGCAGCTCCGGCAGCAGGTGCCCGTAGTCGTGCTGCGCGAGGATCGCCTCCAGGCGCCGGTAGTCCATCGTCCAGGCGGCGTCGCCGGTGTTGTAGCGGATCAGCGGAATCCGCCGCCGCGGGTCGAGCATGGACACGACCAGCTCGGGCGCCGCCGAAGGCCCGGGCAGGGCCTCCACGTGGATCTGCCCGGGGAAGTACTGCATGACCTCGGGGCAGACCTCGATGCCGTCGCCGAACAGGGCATGGCGCAGGCGGGGGTCGCTCTGGGCGGCCCGGCGGATGCGGAGGGTCTGCGGGGTCTCGCTGAACAGGCTCAGCGACAGCTCCGACAGGCCCATGTTCAGGCCGATCATGCCGCGGTCGGGGTTGTCGAAGTCGATGTCGAGCAGGTGCCCCAGGTAGGTGCGCCAGTTCTCGGGGACGTACTCGCCTCCGGTGACGAGGTGGACAACGAGGTCGTGCCACGGCACGCCGGCGGCGGCGCCATCCTCGATGACCTTCTTGAGGAACGGCGCCTCCCCGAGCAGGACGAACTGCTCGAACTCGCCGGCGAGCTTGTCGATCAGGGCGAGCACCGAGTCGGCCCGGACGCTGGTGTCGGCGGCAGGCACGGACCGCACCGGCACCTTCACGCCCATCGGCGTGCAGTTGATGATGAAGGTCTTGCGCCGGAGGATGCCGAAGTTGCGGTCGAGCAGGAACTCGAGGCCCATCGCGGCCCGCTCGGCGTCAGCGGGGGTCTCCACGCCGAAGGAGAACGTCCCGGAGTGGCCGGAGCTGGTGTAGAGCAGGCGGACCCCCTCGAGCGTGCCGCCGGCGCACAGGGCCGGCAGGTCGTTCATCTCGAACACGGCGTGCTTGTCCAGCACGGGCACGTGGCGGCGGAACTTGCGGACGGTGGTGATCTCGGCGGGGGCGATGCCGCGCTCGGCCAGCAGACGCCGGTATGCCGGCACCTGGCGCGCCGCCCGGCGGAACGCGCGGAGCAGGCGGCGTTGCCCGGCGGCGACAATGCGCTCCGGCCGGGCCGTCGACAGGTACCGGACCAGCCGCCGGTGCTGCCAGCGGATCAGCCGGTCCTTCACGCGCCGCAGCCAGCCCATCGCCCTCCGCTCCCTTCCTCGCGCCTCAGGCCCCGACCGCCATCGCCGACAGGCGGGCGAGCGCCTCGGCGGCGTCGATGCCCCCGGCCTCACGCCCCGCGCCCGTCAGCAGGGCCTCGATGTTCCCCCCGAAGATGCCCCGCAGCGTGTCCCCCGGCAGCCGCAGCCGCGAGACGCAGTCCACGAAATCCCTCATCCGGTGCACACGCCCCGCGCACGGCATGGGATAGTCCGTGCCGAAGATGACCTTCTCCGCCCCGATGCGCCCCAGCAGCTCCGGGGTGAGGATCTGCTCGATCTCGTAGAGATACGCGGCCGTGTCGATCCACACGTTCGGGTTCTTCTCGACGACCATGAACGCCTCGTTGTGCCAGAGCGTGCCGAGGTGGGTGAGCATGATCCGCAGTTGGGGGAAGCGGACGGCGACGTCGTCGATGAGGATGGGGTTGGCCTGCGCCAGGCGGCACAGCGCCCCGAACGGCGTGGTGCCGACGTGGAAGACCACGGGGATGTTCAGCTCGGCCGCCTTCTCGTACACCGGCCAGACCGCCTCGTCGTTGGGGAAGAAGTCCTGCAGGGGCGGATGGAGCTTCAGGCCCCACAGGCCGAGGTCGACGACCGCCCGCTCCAGCGCCGCGGGCGCGCCGGGGGAGGTCGGGTCGACGGAGGCGAAGCCGATGAGCCGGTCGGGATAGGCCGCGCACAGCCCCGCCACGTACTCGTTCGAGGCGTAGACGATGGGCGCCTCCACGGCGTAGAGAATCGACCGGGCGATGCCGGCCTCGTCCATCTGGGCGATGAGCGCCTCGGGCATCAGCAGCGGCAGCGTGGACTCGATGTCCTTGAGGACACTAATGCCTCCGGGCAGACGCGTCCCCTCCATCCGCCGGACCATCGCGTCCAGCTCGATCATGTGGACGTGTGCGTTGATGATCTCCACGATCGGCCCTCTCCCGGCGCCTTGGCGGCTTGGCGCTTTGCGATCCCATGACAGCGGTACTGTACCCGGTGCCTCATCGGCGCAATCGGGGCGGGCCTGAAGCACGAAGCGCGGGCGGAGCGGCGCACCGCCGGCACCGGGCCGGCGGCGCGCCGACTTGGAGGCACCCGTTGTGTCCGCGGCGCGCGGGCCGGCCTACGAGCCGGCGCTGGCCGCGGGCTCGGCCACCGCCTGGGCGGCCAGGACACGCTGGTAGATCGTCTCCCCCCACCGCTGCCGGATGCCCTCGCGCTGCGCGTCGGTGCACGCGGCGAGCACGCGCGAGCTGTTCACGAACAACTCCACGAGCAGCGTGGCGTCGGCGAACAGCCGGTCCGACAGAATCTGCCACGTCGCGATGTACCGGTGGTAGGGATTGTGGTCGATGTAGTAGCTCTTCAGGAACGATTCCACGTCCCCCTCGCCCGCCACGACGCCCTTGAACCGCTCGCCCAGGCTCGTCAGGTCCAGCCGCACCACCACGACCGGGTCCTCGATGTCCTTCGAGTAGCTGCGGACCTCGCCGAGCTGCTCGAACCCCAGCAGGGCGTAGAACCGCGCGTGGCCCGGACTGACGGTGCCGACGAAGTCGGTGCACCCGGCCGCCATCGCGTGGGCGAACGAGCAGCGCATCAGCTCGGTCATCACGGCGCTGTTGCGGTGCGATTCGGCCACCAGCCAGTTGGTGCCCTCACACACCTTGCGGCCCCCGGCGCGGAGCCGGTCGATCTCCGCCCGGAACGCCTTGTCGGTGGGCAGGCCGAACTCGGGGCTGTCGACGACGACGCTGGTGACGCCGACGACCTTGCCGTCCGCCCTGGCGATGAACGTGGCCGTAGCGGGCAGGGCCTCGAAGGGGCGGATGCGAACGCCCGTGGGGTCGGGGCGGATGTAGCCCTGCTCCACGAAGATGTCGTGGACGAGCCGGTAGGCGGCCAGCAGGTCTTCCACGGTGGTCGCGCGGGCGATGGCGGCGCCCTCGGTGTCGTTGCTGAACAGCCCGGCGCGGCGCAGCAGGGCCATTCTGCGGTCCTCGCGCTTGCGCTTTCCGTGCGGGCGGGGGGTGCCCTGAGCCTTTGCAGATGCACTACTTACGGACATTGTCGTTCCTCCAAGTACCTCCGCGTGTGTCCTCCAATGGAAAGATAGGATTCGCCGGGGCGTGCTGGCAAACTGGGGAAGTTAGAAAATATAGAGAAGCTGTTCCGTGGGCGCAAAAAGGGAGCCTGCCGGATGAGCGAGGGGTCGCCCCGCCCGCGCCGGCAGGCTCGCGTCGATTACGTCATCGGCAGCGCCGGGCGCCGCCGGTCGTCAGCCATCCTGACGACGCCGCTTGCGGATGTACCCGCCGACGCAGGCAGCGCTGAGGCCAAGAGCCAGCATCGTCAGAGGCTCCGGGATCAGCGTGGCACCGGTCAGTGGGTCCGACGACGACAGTGTCCAGTCCGCCTTCGTCGTCGCCGAAGTCGTCACCTTCAGCCGCAGGTCCGCCACCGTTCCACCCGCTCCGCCGAACGGGAAGACCTCAACGAACGCGTCCTCCCAGTTCCCGCCGTCGAGCAGGAGGTAGGTGTTCAGGTTGCCGCTGGACGGCGGCGTGAAGGTGATCTGGACCACGGCGCTCTGGTCGCCCGCCACGCTGTTGCCGGTGAGCACCCGCTCGGCGTGGGAATACTGCGTCCAGGTGCCGCTGTTCGGATCGTAATCGTAGCCGATCGTCTCATACTTCTCCGGATCGGTCGTGGGGGTCGCTCGCCCGGCGGAACCGGCGGCGCCCTCATCGTACGTCTTCCAGTCCTGGTACCACATCTCGTACCGGTTGCTCTGGGCCGCGATCACCTGCATCCAAGTGCTCGGGTCGGGGTCGCCCAGGTTCACGAACGTCACCGCCGTATCTTCCTGCCCGTAGAAGACGCCGACGATCTCCTTGTTCCCCTGGCCGTCCTGCCAGAGGATGTTGGGCGGGCCGAGCTTCACGATGTTGTTGGGGCCCTGCATTTCGCCCTCATACACGGCGGCCAGGCGGAACACGCCCCACCCGGTCTCCGTGTCCGACGCTGCCGCCAGCGGCGAGTAATACTGGAGCTGGGTGCCAGGATCGTCGTACTTGACGCCGGACGTCACGGGGGTCTGTCCATCGGCGAGGTACCCCGTGTAGATCCGCGACATCGTGTAGTCATTGAGATGGCAGTAGATCGGCTGCGCGCCGCCGGCGCCCGGGCCGGGATCCGCGCCCCACGGCGGGGAGGTGGTAGCCATCGCCGGGGAACTCACGGCGACGAAAACACACACAATGGCTGTAAACTTCAGGAACCTCATGTCCGCTCCTTTCCTCTCGTTTTCCTCACTTGGCAAAGTTGGACTCACAGACCAACTCAGAAACTCATTGTCAGATTGCGCGGGCTTTCAAGACGCCCGAGATGCAGCCGGACCCGTGAAGGGCAACCTTGTCCGGCGCAATAGACGAGCACCTCCTCACCTCATGCCATCACCTCCTTCGATGCGGTTGGATCAGCCCGCGCACCGAGACTTTCGTACAGGCTCACTCACTGACAAAAGCGGTTATCGCGCGCCTTTGTCCCTCAACTTGCCGATGGTCCTCGCCAGAATGGCAAGTTCCATGCTCCATTTTCGACCCTGGATGTACTCCAGGTCTGCCTCCAGTTTGTGTCGGAACGCCTCCACGCTCGTGTCGTAGCCATTGCGGATCTGCGCCAGGCCCGTGATGCCCGGGCGAACCGCCAGCCGCTTGCGAACGTCGGGATAGTGCTTCTCCAGCTCGTCGAGGATTTCCGGCCGCTCCGGCCGGGGCCCCACGAGCGACATCTCGCCCTTGATCACGTTGATGAGCTGCGGCAGCTCGTCGACGTGGCTGAGCCGCATCCACCGGCAGGCCGCGATGACTCGCGGGTCCTTGTGCCGGGCCCACGTGGCGCCGCTGCGCTTCTCGGCGTCCGTGTACATGGTCCGGAGCTTGTACATGGTGAACGGCCGGCCGTTCCGACCGACCCGGACCTGCTTGAACAGCACCGGCCCGCGGCTGAACAGCTTGATCATCAGCACGCAGAGGAGGATAACCGGCAGCGCCAGCACCAGCGCCACCAGCGCCAGCAGCGTGTCCACGACTTCCTTCGCCACGTCGAAGTACCGGCGGGCGAGATGGGACAGCAGACCGGCAAAGCCGCTGCCGACCGCCACCAAGGTTACCGGCTCAGGCATCTCCTGCTCCTCCTGCTCCATCCGCCGAGGGCATCGGCCAACGTCGTTGAGCGAAACGGTCTGTCACTGAACTCAACATGGCCTGTGCGACCGGCCCTCCGAGTGGCCAGGCCGCTGCTCCTCGTTGCGCCCGTCCGGGTCGGCCGATATTCCGGCAGACCGGCGGAACGCCTCCGCTGCTTCCGTTGCGGCAGGCCTCAGTCGAGGCACCGATGAGAAGTCACGTCCCTCTCACGGTTGTCAACCGCCGCGGATCACCGTGACCGATGCGAAGTGGGCCACACCATGGGCTGCGCCGGCCGTCTTGGCCCTGCCCGACCTCCGTTGCCAACTGGGCGAACCCAACTGGACGCATCTGGTTGGACAGGCAGCAAATAGCCTGTCCCGTAACCCACTCATGTTATCATGCACCGCCCGTACTGTCAATCCCGGCAATGGGCTTTTTCTCCGAAAAGCCTCCGGTCCGTGTTGGGGTGACTCGCTGGGATCAGGCCCGCCCCCGCGGCTCCGCCGGCTGCTTTCCCTGCCGGTCAGCCCCGGCGCGCCGGGACCGGCATCGCACCGCAAGCCGTTGGAGAAAAGCAGACTGGACTCGCATCCGCCGAGCCGCCGGCTCCGCGCGCCGTCCCGCGGGCTGCGGGGCATGGCCCTGCATCCCTGGCGCCTACCCTAACACACGCCCCAACAACTACCGGAAACATAGGATGCAGAATCGCCAGGAGAAACGCCGGGCGCGAATTTGCCCAGACGGGGCTACTGCGCCCCGGCCGGAGCGGGGACCGGCAGGTCGGCATAGACGATGGCCTCGGCGCGGTCGTCGCCTGCCCGGGCCAGCACGTTGCCGCCGGCGTCGATGACGCGGCTCTGCCCGTAGCCGTGCCACGCCGGCGTCATCCCGGCCGGCACCGTCCAGTTCGCCGCCACGATCGCCAGGCCCTCCCGCCGGGCGATGGCCGGCAGCCGCTGCTCGAACCACGTGCTGCCGGCATCCTCCACCCAGGCGACCGAGTACAGCAGCACGTCCACCTTCAGCCGCCCCATGACCGCCGCCTGGTCGTGGATGTCGTAGCAGATCAGCAGGCCCAGGCGCCCCAGCGGCGTGTCCACGACGGGGTTGCCTCGGTCGCCCCTTTCCGCCCAGCCGCGCTCCGCCCACGGCCAGGGGTCGCGCTTGCGATAGTGCAGCAGCATCCGCCCGTCCGGCCCCAGCAGAACGGAGGTGTTGTAGTAGGCGCCCGTCCCGCGGTCCACCTCCAGCAAGGGCACGGTGAGGTACACGCCCAGCTCCCGCGCCAGCCCGGCGAACAGGCGAGTCGAAGGCCCCGGAACCGTCTCGGCGACGCCGGCCGGATCCACCCCGCGAAGCCCCGCCGACACCGCTCGCCCGCCCACCTGCCAGGTCGTCTTCAGGTCCGGCGTCAGGTAGCCCGCGACGGCCGTCTCCGGCAGGACCACCACCTTCGCCCCGCCGCCCGCCGCCTGGCGGACCAGCCGGGCGAGCCCGGCCCGGTTCGCCTCGGGATCGCCGAAGACGCTGCTGCACTGGATGGCGGCGACGCGGAAGGTGGCCCGGGGCTGTGGCGCGGTCCCGGCGCGCCGCCAGCGCGGGGCGGCCGGGCGGTCCGCAGACCGGGGCGACCCGCCGCAGCCGGCCACAAGCGCCGCCAGCACCACGGCCGACCAGATGGCGCGCCGCTCGGACACTCTGGTGCCTCCCGGGCGGGGTGGCCCCGCCTTCCGTGTGCGTTAGACGCTCCCGTGGGGAGCGTGTTCGGCGAAGTTGACGCCCCGGCCCCCGGGCGCAGAGAAGCGCGGCGCGCCGGAGCAAGTCCGGCACGCCGCGCTGGCGCGTCGCTGTCGGTCCGTCTCGTCGCCGGTTAGCGCCTTCGCCGCCGGATGTAGCCGCCGATCGCGGTGGCGCCCAGGAGCACCGCAAATGCGGAAACGGGTTCGGGGATGACCGCCACGGCGTCGGTCTCCAGGACGTTGATCATGCCCATCCCGGCGAACCACATGTCGTCGGTGAACTGGGCGTTGGTGCCCGGCGCGCCGTACGTGCCGATCGGCTGCGGCTCGTCGTTGAAGAATAGCTTCAACACGTCGTCGATGCCCTGGTGGTTCAGATAGAGCAGCCCGTAGCCCGAGCCGTGCTCGAGCGTCAGGACAGCCGTGTCGGCCAGCGTGTCGTCGAAGTTGAGCTGGAGCGTCCCCAGCTTGCCGACCGTCACGTCGCCGGTGCCGAGGGCGGCGGGGTCGTTGGCGATGAGCGTGCCGGCCTCGACGATGGTGCCGCCGGAGTAGGACGAGGCGCGGCTGAACGTCTGCGTGCCGGTGCCGGTCTTGCGGATCGAGCCGACCTGCCCCGCCGCCTCGGCGATCTGGCGGTCGAACACGTACACCCCGCCGCCGGTCAGGTTCAACTCCGTGTCGATGAGGCCCACGCTGTCGCCGAGGATGATCGTGTCGCCGTTGCCGCCGCCGGAGGTGGTCTTCAGGCCGGCGCAGCTCGGCGTGGCCGTCAGGAAGTTCACCGTCGCCCGCCCGACGTTCACCACGGCGTTCTGCACGGCGCCGTCATTCGTGATGTTGATCGTCGCGGCGGTGCCGCCCCTGTCCGAATAGAGCTCGCCCGTCCACAGCGGGTTGCTCCCGCTGATGGTCAGCGGCCCGTTGTCGTCCATGTTGAAGGTCAGCGCGCCCTCGATACTGCCGGCCAGCGTGGACCCCTCGGACTTCTGGGTCACGCTCGATCCCGCCAGGCCCTTCAGCGTCCCGCCGGCGTTGAGCTCCAGCCTCCGGAAGCCCAGGAAGCTGTACGTGTCCAGGTCCAGCGTGGCGCCGTTCATGACCTTGAACCGCCCGCAGTTGGTGTTGCTCGGCACGTCGCCGACCAGCTTGAACGTCCCCTCGTGGACGTTCAGCGCGTAGTACGAGTTGTTGTTGCCCGTGAACTTGCCGGCGAACTCAAGCGTCCCGCCGCCTTCCTTCCAGAACTCGTGCCCGCCGGCCACCGTCGGGCTCCACGCCAGCGTCGTGGCGGCGGCGACGTTGATGTGCGTCTCACCGTTGTCGCCCTTCAGCGTCACCGAGTCCATCTGCGCGCCCGTGACGTCGCTGATCGTCAGCTCCTTGTTGCCCTTGACCTTGATCGAGTAGCCCGTCACGTCGATCTTGAGCGCCCCGGCGGTGATGTCGGTGGTCACGTACACCTCTCCCGCGTTGCCGCCGAAGACGGCCGTGTCGGTCGCGTTCGTCGCGTTGTTCCACGCAACGAATCCTGCCCCGGTGTCCCAGTAGGCGTTGGAGGTGTTCCAGTCTCCCGCGCCGCCGGTGGGGGCGCCGGTGGTTCCATCGACGTCCCAGATGAGGTCGCTGCCGAGGCTCATCCCGGCCGTCGCCAGAATCATCGCCAGCACCGCGAGCAGTTGTCTCTGCCTTGTCATGACTTCTCTCCTCTGAGTTTGCCTTCTCGCTTGTTCATCTCCACGCCTCCACGCCGGCGGCTTCGCCGCGGGCGCGCAGACCCATACCGCCCTGTACCCATGGTCCCTACGCTGGAGTTGCACCGCTCCTTGTTCAAGAGCCTCTCAGATACTTCGGGTTCCCTATGCCTGCCGTTATTTACCCTACATGGTCAGGCCGTCCGGGCGAACCGGAACTGCCAAGCAGGAATATACCGCCAATTCCGGAATTGTCAAGCACGGACTTGAGAAAAAAGCGGGAAAGGTGGTTCCCCCCGCGTCGTCCGGGGGCTATCGCTCGGCGCCGGCGAAGCCGAGGTACTCGTCCAGCCAGTCGTCGGTGCGGAGGACGCCCTTCCGCTGGCGGAGCGCCATCCGCTCGGCGTGGTGCTGGGCGAGACCGAACACCCGCCGCGTCAGCAGCGACGACAGCTCGCGCTCCGTCCGCCCGAACCGCCGCCTCAGCGCCGCCGACAGGTGCGGGGCGTGCCGCACGACCAGCTCGTCGGCGAGGCTGACGATGGCCTGGCAGCTTCCGGGGTCGCCCTGGCGTCCGGCCCGGCCGAAAAGCTGCCGGTCGATCCGCCCCGCCTCGTGGCGCTCGGTGGCGATGACGTGCAGCCCGCCGAGGTCGGCCACGCCGCGCCCGAGCTTGATGTCGGTGCCGCGCCCGGCCATGTTGGTGGCCACGGTGATCCGTCCCTGCTGCCCGGCGGCGGCGACGATCTGGGCCTCCTCGGCGTGGCGGACGGCGTTGAGCACCTGGTGCTCCAGCTCGCGCTCGGCGAGCAGGCGGCTGAGGTGCTCGCTGGCGCGGACGCTGCGGGTGCCGACGAGCACGGGCCGGCCGGTGGCGTGGAGGCGGGCGATCTCCTCGACGACGGCGCGCCACTTGGGCGCTTCGGAGGCGAAGACGCGGTCCGGGCGTCGCTCGCGGACGCACGGGCGGTTGGTGGGCACCACCACGACCGGCAGGCGGTAGATCTGCCAGAACTCGCGCCGGGCCTCGGCGGCGGTGCCCGTCATGCCCGCCAGCCGGCGGTACAAGCGGAAGAACCGCTGGAAGCTCACCCGGGCGTACGTGTCCTTCGGCGGGTTGACGGCAATGCCTTCCTTGGCCTCGACGGCCTGGTGGAGCCCGTCGCGCCATTCGCGGTCCGGCATCAGCCGACCCGTGAACTCGTCCACGATGCACACCGCCTCCTCGTGAAGCACGTACTGCTTGTCGCGGAGGTAGAACTCATCGGCGGTGAGGGCCTGGACGACAAGCTCCTCGCCTCGCCGGGCCCCGCCCCAGACGCCGCCCAGCCCGCCCGACATCTCGGCGATGCGCCGCTGGCCCGCGGGCGTCAGCTCCACCTCGCGGTAGCGGGCGTTCACGCGGTAGTGTGCGCCGGGCGCCAGCTCGTTCGCCACGGCGGCGGCCTGCTCGAACGCCGCCACCTGCTCGGGGTTCGGGGCGTCGCCCGAGATGATCAGCGGCGTGACGGCCTCGTCGATGAGGATCGAGTCGGCCTCGTCCACGATGGCGTACTGCAGGCCGCGCTGCACCAGCCGCCCCACCCCGCCCCGCGCGCCCTCGGCCAGGCCCGCCAGCAGCACCTCCGGCAGCGACCGCATCCGCCCCAGCGCCAGGCGGTCGCGCAGAAAGTCCGCCGTCACCTCCTTGTTGGTGCAGTAGGTGATGTCCGCCTGGTAGGCCTCGCGGCGCTGGGCGGGCTCCATGCCCTGCTCGAGGTGCGCCACCCGCAGGCCGCAAAAGCGGTAGATGGGGCGCATCCACTCGGCGTCGCGCCGGGCGAGGTAGTCGTTGAAGGTGATGACGTGGCACCCGCGCCCGCGCCAGCCGGCCACCGCCGCCGGGAGCGTGGCGGTGAGGGTCTTGCCCTCGCCGGTGGCCATTTCGGCGATGGCGCCGGCGTGGAGGGCGAAGGCGCCGGCGACCTGGACGGGGAAGTGGGTCTCGCCGATGCGCCGGCGGGCGACCTCGCGGACGAGGGCGAAGGCGCGGTCGAGGTCGTCCGCGCGGTCGCGTCCGCGGCGGAAGCGGGCGCGGAACGCCTCGGCCTGGCCGCGCAGGGCGGCCTCGCCCATGTCGCGAAAGGCCCTCTCCAGCGCGAGCACGCGCCGGGCCCGGCGGAGGAAGCTCCCGGTGCGGACGGACAGGCGCTTGGCGGCGCCGGCGGCGCTCAGCCAGAGAGCGTCCAGGCCTTTGGGCAGCTCATCGCGCGCTCGCGGCTCGGCGAGCATCCGCCAGGTTGCGCTGGCCACGGCCGTCACGAACGGCTGAACCTCCGCAGCAGCAGTTGCCGCAGGCTGCGCCACCACTGCACGGCGAGCGGCTTGGCCGGCAGCTCGAAGCGGGCGATGACGCGCTGCCCGGGGCGCAGGGCCACGCCGGGGTCGGGGCGGACGCGGACCTGGAACACCTGCTCCGTCGGGCGGGCGCCGGAGGGGTCGGTGGGATCGACGGCGATGGGCCCGCCCGCGCGATACCCCAGCGCCGCGGAGGGGAGCTTCTTCTCCCCGACGCGGAGGGTGGGCAGCCGCTCGCCCGTGAGGTACTCCCCGGGCCGCCCGCGGACGCGCAGCGAGAGGCGCCGGCGCGACTCGTCGATCAGCCGCTTGTCGTCCTGCCCGACGACGGCGCGAACCATGAGGTTACCGAACGCCAGCGGCGCCACGAAGCCGATGGGCTGCCCCCGGCGGACGTACACGCCGCGCATCCGCTCGATGTCGGGGGCGATCCACACGCCGGGGGCCGGCGCCGGCACCCGCAGCCGCTCCTGACGCTGCTCGAACCGCTCGATCTCCCGCTCCAGCCGGGCGATCTCGCGGGCCTTCTGCTGGGCGGCGGTGATGTCCCGCTGCGGACCCGGCGCCTGGAGGAGCCGCTTCTCGCGCTCGAGCTTGCTCAGGTCCGCCCGGCGGCGCTCGATCTCGGAGGCCAGCTCGGGGTTCGCCATCACCACCACGGGGGGCCCGGCGGGGCGGCAGTCGGCCCCGGGGGGCAGGAACTCCGTGATGAAGCCGTCCTCGGCGGCGAACACGCCGGCCATCTCGACCGGCTCCACGACGCCCTCGACGCGGACGCGGTCGGGCGCGCTGACGGCCCCGACGGCGGCGACGGCGGCCGCCACGACCACCAGCACGGTGGCCGCCGCGCGCCCCCGCACGCGGGCCAGCTCGTTGCTGGTGGCGAGGTAGCGCACGAACTTCACGAGCGGCACGCAGATCCACGTGAACGCCGCCACCGCGGCGAACGCCACCGCCACCGCCGCCAGCGGCTTCGGCAGCCGGTTCGTCAGGAACAGCAGGATCATCGCGAAGATGAAGAACCGGTAGAGCGTCGAGGCGATGCCGTAGAAGACGAACCAGAACGGCTCGCCGCGGGTGTTGGCGGGGTTGCGCGCCTGCCGGACGCTCCAGACGTAGCGGCGGACGAGGTAATAGAGGTACTGCCGGCTGCGCTGAGCGAGGTTGGGAATCTCCAGCAGGTCGGACAGGATGTAGTACGCGTCGTAGCGGAGCAGCGGGTTGCCGTTGAACAGCACCGAGGAGACGCTCGCCACGAACATGATGTTGTAGCAGATGGCCTTGAGCGTGCCGGGCTCGGCACTGGCCCAGACGACGGCCGCCACGGCGGCGATGGCCAGCTCGACGATCATCCCCGCCGCCCCCACGATCACCCGCCGCCACTTGCCCCGGAACGCCCACGCGCTGGAGGCGTCCACGTACGGCAGCGGGGTGAACACGAGGAACATCACGCCCATGGCGTGGACCTCCCCGCCCTGCCCCGCCTGCCGGCCGAAACGCTTCACCGCGAACGCGTGACCGAACTCGTGGCACACCTTCGCGATCACCAGGCTCAGGTAGAACAGCGGCAGGGCCGAGGGGTCGAGGATGTTCTCGGCGGCGCTGACGAGTTCTTCGCCGCGCCCGACGACGCTGTAGATGCCCGCCGCCAGCATCCCCAGCCACAGCACCAGCCCCGGCCAGGAGAACACCCAGCCGAAGACCGCCACCCACCGGTCGAGGAACTTATCGGGGTCCAGCAGGGGCAGGCGGATGAACAGCAGGTTCATCACGGTGCCCTGGATCTCGCGGATGCGGCGCTTGCGGTAGCGCTTGAGCAGGCCCTCGGCGTCGGGGGGCAGGTCGGCCTGGAGAAGGTTCGAGGTGTACAGCTGCCCGAGCAGTTGGATGGCCTCGCCCTGGGTGGGGGCGGCGTCGCCGAGCTGCTCGTTGCAGATGCCCCAGACGTCGGCGACGGTCTTCCGCCCGTCGAGCATCGCCACGAAGCGGTACGCCGGCTCGTTCAGGCGGAAGTAATCGTTGGTCGAGGGGTCCTCCAGCACGTGCCACATCTGCCCGCGGAAGTGCTGCCGGCTGACCTGCACGGTCGATCGCAGGCGCGGCTGGAGGCCCGCCACCCGGTACCACGACTCGCTGAATGTCGGGCGGTCAACCGGCACGGCGTGTTGCCCTCACCACCACAGCTTCATGCGGAGCCAGTTCACCAGCCGGCGCGACCAGATCCACGCGTACCGCCGCCGGTCGATGTGGATTCGGGCGGCGCCCTTCATGCCGGGGCTCATCCAGTCGGCCGAGGTCTCCAGCCGGACGCGAACGCGAAAGACGTTCTGCTGCTGCTCCACCTCGGCGACCGGGCTGATCCACTCCACGGTGAACGGGATGCGCCGCTGGGTGTAGGCGGCGAAGGTCAGCTCGCCCGGCTGCCCGAGGCGGACCTCGGCGATCTGGTCCTCGGGGACGAACACCTCGGCCCGCAGGGCGGCCAGTTCGGCGACCTCGAACAGCGCCTTGCCCTTCTCCACCGCCGTGCCCACCTGGCGCTTCAGGCTCTCGCTGACGACCGTGCCGGCGAACGGGGCGGTGAGGCGCGATTCGGCGACCTTCCTCTTCAGCGGCTCGATCTCGCCCTGGCGGACCTCCTCGCCCCGCTGCTCAGAGATGGCGGCCTCGGCGTACTTGCCGTCACGCCGGTAGACGGACGCCTCCATGAGGAAGGCGGTGCGTTTGGTGTTGGCGGCCTCGAGGGCGGCTTCGAGGTCCTCGGTGTCCAGCTTCCCCAGCAGTTGCCCGGCGGCGACGGCGTCGTCCGGCTCGACCTTCACCTCGGACAGCACGCCCGCGAACGGCGCCGAGACAAACTCCCGCCGCCGCGACTCCAGCACGAACGTGCCGCCGGCGTTGTAGTCGCCCCGGGCGAATACCAGGAACACCACGCACGCGAACACGACCAGGGCGATGAGCTTGGCCCACGTGTGCTTGGCGCCGAGGAGGAAGGCCACCCCGCGCCGGGCGGCGGCCGCCGCCTTCGCGCCGAACCACCGGTCCTGGCGGTGCAGGTTCTCCAGCCGCGCCGTGCACTGTTCGCCCGTCAGCCGGTGCGTCTCCACCTCCTCCGCGGCGAACGGCTCCTCCGCGCGCCGCTCGGCGGTGAGCACGGCCACCGGCTCGCCCCCCTGCCGCAGGGGCAGGCTCACCACGGCCGACGGACCGTGCCGACGCGCCAGGTCCTGCGCCGCGCGGTTCACGATCGGCGCCTCCGGCGGCGAGGGATGGACGATCTCGGCGTCCTGGTCGAGGCACTCCTCCATGGCGGCCTCGATGTCCTGGACGAGCTTCATCTTGCGGCTGAACTTTTCGGTGTGGCTAAGGGCCTTGAGCTGGACGTACCGCCCCTTGAGGAAGCCGAGGGCGGCGCGTTCGCACTTCCAGCGGGCGGCGATTTCGTTGCAGCAGGCCATCGCCGCGCCGGCGAACCGCTGCTGCTCGTTGAGGGCGGCGACGACCTCCATGGCCCTTCGCAGGCGGGCGAGGTCCCCCTGGCGCTGCTGGAGCGACAGGCGCATCTCGTACAGGCTCAGCAGGCTGATGCTCAGCTCCAGGCGCTCGCGGGCGGCAACGAGGGCGGCGCGGCTGGGCGTGGCGACGTGGAACACCGCCAGCCCGCGCGTGCCCTGGTCGTCGCGCACCGGGATGAAGATGAGGCTGCGCCGGGCGGGCTGGCCGTAGAGGTCGTCGGCGGCGTGGAGGGCCTGCACCGTCGTGCCGTCGGCGGCCAACGCCTTCGGGGCGAGCGGCACCGCCTGCGCCAGCCAGGCCGGGGCCGTGCCGCCCTCGGGAATCGCCGGAGACGCCGCCAGCACCTCCGCCCGTCCGCCGGCGCCGCCGCGCAGAAACGCCCCCCCGGACGCCGACGCCAGCCGGCACTGCACCGCCAGCAGCTCCGCCAGGAACGCCTGCGGCGGGCCCTCGAAACGGCTCAGGTGCTCCACCAGCTCCGCCGCCGTTCCCGTTGGCGGCGGCACCTCCCGCTGGCCGATCTGTTCGCCGCGCACGGCCATGCGCTTCTACCCATCCCGCCCCGGACGAGGAGGCACTACAGGTTGTCCTTGCGTCGCTTGGCTACGTCCAGCTCCAGCTCGCCGAACTGGTCCTCGTGCTGGCGGATGACCCGCGACAGCGTGATGGCCAGCCGCTTGGCGGAGTGGTAGTTGAGGATGATGCGCTCGTTGACCTGGAAGATGATCTCCGGCTGCCCCTGCTGCTGGGTAGCGGGATTGACCACGTTCAGCCCGAAGTCGATCATGACCTCCTCGGCGGTGGCGTTGGTGCGGAAGGCGTTGGCGTAGCTGCTGCGCATGTTCCGCTCGTCCATGCGGATGCGGACCTGCTGCTGCCCGGTCTGCTGGCGCGCCTGCTGGTCGATGGGATGCTCCTCGGGGGTCTTGGCGTCGTCTTTGGCCATCAGTGGCTCCCTATCTGTGGGTGTCGGTTTCGCCCGGCCTTGGCGCCGCCGGGGCCTCAGGAAAGCTCACGCGCACCCGCTGCCCGGCCCGTCGGCCGGCGGGGTTCGGCAGCTCCACGCGGACCGTCAGCGTCTCGCTGGCGGCGTCGGCCACCGAGGCCACGAACGTGATCGTCCCCGTCACCGTCTCGCCCGTTCGGGCGAACGTCACGTCGGCCTTGCCGCCCGATGCCAGCGCGCCCGCCTGCACGCCCGGCACCGGCACGTCGATCCGCAACGGGTCGGTCTTCACGATCCGGATGAGCTTCTCCAGGGCGTCGACGGACTCCCCCGCCTCGACCACGACACGCTCCACCATGCCGTCGATCGGGCTGAGCAGCTTCATCCGCGCGACCTGAAGCTCCGCCTCGCGCAGCTTCAGCCCGTCCTGCTCGTGTTGCAGCTTCGCCAGCTCCAGCGAAAGCTCCGCGATCGTCACGTCCAGCTGCGCGTGCTCCACCTCCGCCTGCGTGGAGGCGCCGCTCCGGGCGGCGTCCTCGATCTTCTTCAGGTCCAGCTTCTTCTGCGCGAGCTGCGCCTCGGCGGCGCGGACGCGCGTCCGGTCGGTCGCCTGGGTGCGGAGCTGCTCGAGCTGCACGCGTTCGGCCGAATCGTCCTGGCTGATCAGCAGCTCCCCCGCCTTCACCTGCTGACCGTCCTTCACCAGGACCTTGGCGATCTGCCCCGGGCGGACGAAGGAGAGGGTGACGTCCTTGCTGGGGATGGTGACGGCCTCAATGCCTTCGGCGGCGCAAGTTGCGGCCGCGCACAGCAACACCGCCGCTGTTGCCGCCGGCCGGGCGCCCCGCGCCGCCGCGGACCCCACGCGCCGCCACAAGGCGCTCGGGGCCCGCTGGTGACTTGCATCGCTCATGGGCTTCACCTCAGTCAAGACCGCTTCCGCGCAAGAGAACGCCCCGACGCCGTATTGTAACTCGACAGTTTCTCCCGGCAACTACGGTCTTTTCCGCCCGCCGCGGCGGCGATCGGTTGTTCGGCAACAGTTTGATGCACGGTCACAGTCCACAGGAAGGTGGAAGGGGAAGGCGAGGGGGCCGCACGCGCCGCGGCGAGGCGCCGCTGCGTGCCTTCACTCCGACCGGGCCCTTCGACTCCCCCTGCGCCCGCCTTCGGTCCCGGCCCTGGGTCGAGGGAGGTGGATTTTTCAGTTCGCGCTTGACGAAATGCCGGATCGACGGTATGATGGCCCTTAACGTTAAGGCCCAAGCCCGTAACGTTAAGATCATCTTGAGCGAGTAGTCGTTGTCCCAGCGATCTGGAGCCAACCGGCAGACCATGGCCGTCACGTTGAAGGACGTCGGAGAGAAGCTGGGCCTCAGCGCCGTGACCGTCTCCTGCGCGCTGCGAAACACCGGCGACGTGGCCGAGCCGACCCGCCGCCGCGTGCTGCGGGCCGCCCGCGAGCTCGGCTACCGCCCCAACGCCTTCGCCCGCTCGGTTCGCACCGGGCGGTTCGGCAACGTCGCGCTGACCATGAGCATGGAGGCCACATGGAGCCAGACGCCCGAGCCGCTGCTCCGTGGCATCGAGCGGGCGCTGGCCGAGCGGGACATGCTGCTGACGATCGCCGCGCTGCCGGACGAGCAGCTCACCGACGAGGGGTTCGTGCCGAAGATGCTTCGGGAATGGATGGCCGACGGGCTGCTGATCAACTACAACGCGCGGATCCCCGCGCGGATGGTGGAGCTGATCGAGCAGTACGAGCTGCCGTCGGTGTGGATCAACTCGAAACACACGGGCGACTGCGTGTACCCCGACGACTACGCCGCCGGGCGCGAGGCCGCCTGCCGACTGCTGGCGCTGGGGCACCGGCGGATCGCTTTCGTCGATTTCTCCAGTCCCCCGCCGGACCGCAAGAGCCACTACAGCCAGATCGACCGGCAGCAGGGGTACCGCGACGCGCTGGCCGAGGCGGGGCTCGCCGGGCGGCGCGTGGGCGACCGCCAGAGCCTCGGCCGGGGGGAGATCGTCTCCTCCCTGCGCGCGATGCTCGCCGAGCCCCGCCGCCCCACCGCCGTGGTCACCTACAACATGCCCGAGGCGGAGGCGGCGTTCATGGCCGCCGGGCTCGCCGGCCTGGAGGTCCCCCGCGACCTGTCGATCATCACCTGCTGCATCGGCCGGGCCGAGGGGCTGGGGATGATCTTCGCCAACATGGTGATCCCCGAGCAGCAGCTCGGCAAGCAGGCCGTGACGCAGCTTCTCACCAAGATCGACGACCCGTCGCGGCAGACACCCGCGACGGCCGTTCCGTTCACGTTCGATGAAGGGCAGTCGCTTGGCCGCCCTTCCGGAGATGACAGCTAAGCGCAGGGTTCCGAACCTGGAAGGAGAGAAGAATGGAGACGAGACGACTTGCGGCAACGGCCTGGGCGGTGGTGCTGGCGGTCGGCGCGGCGGCAACGGGGGCGACGTACACCGAGGACTTCGAGATCGGCGGGAGCCCCACGTTCGGCACGAGCGACCCGCGGGCGGCGTCGGAGGTGGGCTGGACGGCCTTCAGCGATTCGGCCTTCTCCGACGCGCTGACGGAGGTGTTGACGCACGGCGGCGCGGGAAACGGCGTGTGCGTCGCCAACATGAAGTACACCGGCAAGCTGGACTTCACCACCCGCTACGCGTTCATGGAAAGCGACACCACCAACGCCACCAACACCAATCCGGAGTACCAGGAGACGGTCTGGTACACCGACGAGTTGCTGTCGGGCGAGCCGGCCGACGCCACGCTCGACATCGACGGCGCCACGGCCACCTGGCAGCTCGAGGGCGGCACGAACGACACCGGCAACGGCAACAACGGCGGGCGGTCGAGCCTGTGATGGTCCGGCTGTCCGACGGGACGTGGTACGTCTCCGACTACAAGCAGACCAGCGGCGGCACCGACGGCATCAAGAACGCCAGCCTCGCCATCGACACCGCCACGCTGTGGGATGCGCTGGCGCTCGACAGCGGCGCCGCCGCCGGCAGCCGGATCCTCCTGACCGACGCTGACGTCACGCTCTCGGCGGCGGACCTGGCCGACGTGGACTGCGTGGGCTTCTACTGGCTCGGGCGCAACAACGACGGCAACGAGCTGCCCGCCGGCATCGACAACTTCGGGCTGGACGAGTACGAGGTGGCCTCGCCGGCGGTGATCCCCGAGCCGGTGACGCTGCTGGCGCTGTTCGGCGTGCTCGGCGCGCTGGGCGGCTACCTCCGCCGGCGGAGGTAGCGCAGGCCTTCGGCGCCCGCCAGAAGCGGCCGGAGACGGCATGCACGACACCCGACGTCCACATTGCGGCGGCGGCCCCGGCCCCCTTCGTGCGACGACTGCCTTCACGTTGATCGAGCTGCTGGTCGTGGTCGCCATCATCGCGCTGCTGGTGACGATCCTGTCGCCCTCGCTGAACGAGGCGAAGACGCTCGCCCGCCGCGCCATCTGCGGCAGCAACTTCCATCAGCTTCACGCGGCTTGGCTGGTCTACGCGGCCGACAGCCGGGACAGGCTGCCGATCATGCCGCACAACTCCGGGCCGCTGGACCCGTTCAACACGCGGGTGATCAGCGTCACCGACAGCTACGCTGACCAGTACTGGGGCGGCGACTGGAAGATCGCGGAGTTCATCCGCCCCTACGCGGTGCCGGCGCTGTGGAACTGCCCCGAGGTGAACGCCCCGCCGATCGACGACCCCCGCAACACGCGCGCCATCGCCTGCTACGGGCCGCTGTGCTACCTGCCGGGCAACTACCATCCGCTGTTCGACCACGCCGCGGACGAGTTCCACCCGCAGTCCATCGCCGAGGCCGACGGCGACGACATCCTCATGCAGGACGCCGTGGTGGTGGACCTCGACTCCGGCGCGGTGCGGTTCAACCACGGCAGGGGCCCGCGCGTGCAGAGCCGCCCCGACGACAACCCCAGCGCGATGCACCTCGGCTCCGAGGACTACCGGGACGCGGCCGGATCGCATATACTGCGGTTCAGCGGCAGCGTGCAGTTCCGCCCCGCCTCCGCGCTGGCAGACCAGGGCTACACGAGCCACCCCTGGACGACGTGGCGGTTCTACTCCGTCAGCGACTGAGGCGGGCGCGTGGCGGCCGGGCCGTCCGCGCGGCCCGCTGCCGCACAGGCCCGATGAAACACGACCATCGCAACGGAACCGCCTCGCCTTGCTCGCCTGCCGGCAGAGGGCGCCCGGTCCTGCACGGTTTCACCTTGATCGAACTGCTGGTCGTCATCGCGATCATCGCGCTGCTGCTGACGCTGCTGATGCCCTCGCTGAACCGGGCGAGGGAGCTCGCACGCCGGGCGGTGTGCGCGACGAACCTGCACACCTGGGCGGTGGCGGCCCACCAGTTCGCCTCCGAGCACGACGGGCTGCCGCCGTCGGCGTACCACGAGCCCACCCAGGGACGGGGCCTGCAACTGGAGTGCGTCCGCCTCGGGCGCGAGGACCTCCCGGCGGGGATCGTCCCGGGCTATCCCATCGTCGGCAACGGGCAGTGGAAGAGCTGGGGCTACCCGACCAGCATCGACGAGAAGTGGGATGAGTTCGAGCGCGTCGAGAAGCACGGCGGGCAGGAGGCCTGGCGGGCGTTCGGCACCAGTTGGGACAGCTTCCGCCTGTACGGGCTCACCAAAGGCCACTGGCGATGCCCGAGTTCGCCCCGCGAGCCGCTCTGCGAAAATGACGGTTCGGCCGCGGAACCCAACGGCTCGAACGTGAGGACCAGCTACCTGTACGTGGCCGGTCTCGGCATGAACAGCCCGGACGACAACGGCCGGGAGGTCGCCGGCGGGTGCTGGAACGCCGGGACCCCCAACAACGGCTACCGCTGGCTGGTGGACCCGGAGGTCCCTCCGGCGGCGTCATCCTACACCGACGAGACGCCCGCCCGGACGGTGATCGCCGCGGACCGGCTGCGGCGCTACAACAGCGCCACCGGAAAGACCGAGTGGAACCACGACGCCCCCGACGGCAAGCTCCCCGGGTGGCAGGGCATCGCCTGGGGCGACGGGCACGTCGAGCCGCGCGACGACGGGTACTACAGCGTCCTCCCGGACGAGGGCACCTATGCCCTCTGGGCGTCCGGCGCCGCGGTGTACTACTGGTGGGAGCCGTAAGCCGCGACCGTGCCGACGGCCGGAAAGGGCCGTAACGATGCACAGACGAAACGCCTTTACGCTGATCGAACTCCTCGTGGTCATCGCCATCATCGCGCTGCTGCTGACGCTGCTGATGCCCTCGCTGGAGCGCGGGAAGGAGCTGGCGCGTCAGGCCGTCTGCCGGTCCAACCTCCACAACTTCGGCACCGTCGGCATCTTCTTCTCCGGCGAGCACGACGGCCTGCTGCCGATGGCGTACCGCTGGAACCAGTGGGGGATGCGCCTGTACTCGGCGGTCCGCGTGCACCAGCAGGCCGGCGGGCAGGAGTGGTACCTGTACGGCAACTCCGAGCACTACCCCAACACCGTCGAGGAGTTCACGCGGGTCGGGCCGGCGAGGCAGAAGGACAAGTACTCCTGGTCGGAGCCGATCTGGCGGCGGTTCGGCACGACGCTGCGGACCTACCAGAAGTACGGGCTGGCCGACGGCATGATGGTCTGCCCCAGCGGGGCGGGCGACCGCATCCTGGACCAGACCGGCGGGGACGGCGGCGGGGCGATGCCGGGCGAGACCGCCACTTCCGGCGGGGCCGCCTACGCCGGCTGGCGGCTCTACGCCTCGTACCTCGTGGTGTCGGGGCTGGAGGGCCGGGACCAGTACGACCGCCCGGGGGGCATGCCCGGGGCCGACTGGCGATACCGCTGGAACGATCCGGCCTTCGGCGTGCCCGCGCCGGCGGTCGCCGCCGACGACGAGAACGCCGCGGAGCGGCTGATGGCGTGCGACCGCGTGTACGTGCCGGGCTGGCGCGGGGGCCCGCCGGAGTGGAACCACGCGGGCCCCCACGACGACCGCCCCGGCTTCCAGGGGATGCTCTACGGCGACGGGCACGTTGGAGCCAACTCGGAGGGCTTCTACCGCGAGCCCGTCAGCGCCGACTTCGCCTCCGTGCTGGATTGCGACGAGGGCTTCACCTGGACCCGCTAGCCCGGGCGCACCGTCGCAACAGGAGCCCGAGAATGATCCGCCGCACGTCCGCTGTCCTGCTGGCCGGCATGCTCGCCTCGCTGCCCGCCGCGCCTGCTCACGCCGCCCCCGCCGGCGGCATCGTCTTCCCGCCGAAGGCGAACGTCATCGACGTCACGAAGCCGCCCTACAACGCCGACCCCACCGGCAAGGCGGACGCCACGGCCGCCATCAACCGGGCCATCGCGGACAGCGAGAAGGCCCGCAAGGGCTGGGCCAACCAGGTCGTCTACCTTCCCGACGGCACGTATCTCGTGACGGACACGATCCGGTGGAAGGCCCCGCCGCACACCATCGGCCCGCACATGGTCGGGCAGAGCCGGGAGGGGACGGTCATCCGCCTTGCCGACGGCACCTGGCCGAAGGGCGAGGAGAACAAGCCCGTGCTGCATACCGGGCGGGGCGTGGCGCAGAACTTCAACCGAGGGCTCTCCAACCTGACGGTGAACACCGGCAGCAACAACGCCGGCGCGTGCGGCGTGTACTGGTACGGCAACAACCAGGCGCTCATGTCGGACGTGGACATCGTCTCGGAGGACGGCCGGGGGCGGGTCGGGCTGGACCTGGGGCACTGGCAGCGGGGCGGCGGCGAACAGGGGCCTTGCATGGTGCGGCGCGTCCGCATCCGCGGCTTCGATGTCGGTGTGACCTCCAACGCCCTCAACGCCGTCACCTTCCTGAAGCTGCACCTGGAGGGGCAGCGGGCCCTCGGCATCCTGAACGACAACCACCCGATCTATCTGGACGCCCTCACCAGCCGAAACCGCGTCCCCGCCCTGCGCTCGGAGGGCGGCTTCGTCGTCCTCACCGACGCCACGCTCACCGGCGGCGACGCCGGCCGCGCCGCCATCGAAAAGCACAAGTGGGGCGCGATCTTCGTGCGGAACACCACGGTGGGCGGCTACGGCAAGGCCGTCGTCACCGACCATGGCGTGGAGCACGCCGCCGGCAAGGTCGAGGAGTTCCTCGACCGCGAGCCGGTGAGCCTGTTCGGCGAGGCCCGCCGGTCGCTCAACCTGCCCGTGAAGTACCCCCCCGAGCCGCCGTGGGAGACGGACCCGCGCAAGTGGGCGACGCCCGATGAGTACCGCCGGGCGGGCATGAGCGACGCCGCGGCCCTTCAGGCGGCGATCGACGACGCGAAGATCACGACGATCGTCCTGCCGCGCGGCCGCAACTACGTCCTCGACGAACCGGTCCGCGTGCGCGGCACCGTCGGCCGAATCATCTCCACCGGCGGTACGCTCAACGGCAAGGGAGCCATCATCATCGCCGACGGCCAGGCGCCGGTGGTCAAGCTCGAGAAGCTGTCGATGGGCAGCATGGACCGCCCCTTCCCCCACGTCGAGCAGGCCTCCGCCCGGACCGTCGTCTGCGAGTCGATCCTGCTGGGGACCATGCGCGTGGCGGGGCCGGGCGACGTCTTCCTGACCGACGTGGTGCATCACCTGCTCGTGGACCATCCGACCGCCCACGTCTGGGCGTGGCATTTCGACGCCGAGGGCAGCCGCGACGACAACCTGATCGTCCGCGACGGCACGGTGCGGATCTTCGGGTGGAAGGACGAGGGGATGGGCCAGCCGCTGCACTGCCACGGCGGCGCGACGGAGATTCTGGGCTTCCTGGAGTATTCGGCGGCGCGGGCGAAGGGCGAGGCGGCGCTGGTGACCATCACGGGGGAGGCGCGGGTGTCGGTGGCGTGCCTGAGCCAGACGAACTTCGCCCGCCCGCCGGCGCACTACCGCGTGCTGGTGCGGGAGACTCGCGGCGGCGTGGAGCGGACGCTGACGGCGGACAAGAATGCGATGGGGGCTCACGTGGCGCTGTTCGTGGCCCGGCCGCCGCAGTGACCAGGTGGCGGCTCAGCGGTTGTCTTCGCGGCGGTCTTCGCGGCCGTCGGCGTCCGCGGCGTCGCCACCCGCCTTCCCGTCCGGATGGCAGCGGGCGCACGGCGGGCGGGCGCCCTTGCCCACGAACAGCAGCGGAAAGACGATGTCGCTCGTGCAGCACGGCAGCAGGACCGCGAGAAACAGAAACACGCCGAGCTGCGCCGCCAGCAGCGGCGTCAGTTGATCGCGCACGGCCATCATCATGTGAAACAGCGACGCCGCCGTGCTCATCAGCACGTGCCCGGCGTGCGGGAACGTCGTCACCGGCCAGACCATCGCCAGCGCCACCCCGCCGATCGCCGCGGGAAACACCAGGTACCACTCCTCGATGAACCCCGCGTGCACGTGCGCGGCGGGCAGGTGGTGCAGCACCTCGCCGAGGTACGGGATCAGGCTGTCGCTGACCGTGGCGATGCCGATGGAGCCGACCATGCCGATCAGCAGCGTCGCCCACCAGCGCCCCCGCGCGAGCCGGCGGTACAGCGCCGCCGTCACCATCGCGCTGAGGAAGACGTGCCCGGGATGGAAGATGGCGAACAGCACCCCCGCGAGGCCGTGGAGGCCGGCCTCGTGCTCGTGGCCGGCGGGCTCCTCGTGGTCGGCGGCGCCGGGACGCACCGGTTGGGTGGCGCCCTCGTGCGGCGCGTGCGCGGCGTGCGGGCCCTGAAGGTGCAGCATCAGCATCATCACCGCGATGCCGATGATCGTCCCGGCCAGCGTGAACGGCGCGTGGTGCCTCAGCTCGTGGAGGATGCGCCTCAGCATGCCGACCTCCTCTGCCGCCGCCCGCCCGGGCCGCGATGGCACACCAGGTGGACCTCGTGGCACTTCGGGCACTCCCGGGCCGGGTGGCTCGCCGAGAACCGCGACCAGTGCTCCCACTGCTTCGGCGACAGCCGGCCCGTGCCGCGGCACAGCGGGCACGTCTGCCCCAGCGCCGACAGGATCGCCTCGCGGATGAACTCGGAGCGGTTGGGGACGCCGCGCATGGCCGCCACCAGCGCCGGGGAGGCCTTGAAGGTGATCATCTCGCTGTTCTGCCCAGGCATTGGCCACCTCCCGCGCGCATTGTATTACGACGTATCACCACGAGCAAGGGGATTCTGCCGGCGTCCGGCCCCGGGCGGGGGGGCCCGGCGCGCCGCGGGGCGGGGGGGGGTCATCGCGGGGCGGCGAGGCGCTCGGCGAGGGCGGCGTTGCCGAGGAGCCTGGCGAGGTCGGCGGGGGTGCGGCGTGCGGCGTCCGCAGCCCCCCGCGAGGCCCCATGGGCCAGCAGCCAGTCCACCATGGCCGGGTCGCCGGCGCGGACGGCGGCGTGCAGCGGCGTGCTGCCGTGCCGGTCCGGTCGCGACACGTCGGCCCCGCCGGCCAGCAGCGCCTCGGCGGGGGCCGGGTCGCCCGATTCCGCCGCCACGTGCATCGGCGTCCGCCCACGCGCGTCGGGCCGGTTCGCCTCGGCGCCCTTGGCCAGCAGCAGGCGGACCATGTCGGCATCGCGCCGGCTGGCGGCCCAATGCAGGGCGGTCCAGCCGGTTTCGGCGTCGCCGCGGTTGAGGTCGGCCCCGTGGCGGGCGAGCAGCTCGACGGCGTCGAGCGCGCCGCTCATGGCGGCGTCGTGGACCATGACGAAGCCCACCTCGTCCGGGGCGTCGGGGTCGGCGCCCTTGGCGAGGGCCGCACTGATGGTGGCGCAAAGCTCCGATTGCCCGGCCGCGGCGCCTTCGGCGGCGGGCGCGGCGGGAGGCGGCCCCGTTCGGTCCGAAGCCCGGGCATCAGGGACGGGCCGCGTGGCCGGCGCTTCGTCCGGACGGTCACTGGAGCGATCGGGCTCGTCCTTGCCGCAGCCCGCCGCCAGCAGGCACGCCACGAGCGGCACGGCGATCAGGAAACGTCGCATGGGGTTCTCCGTGGTGCGTGGGGTCATCGGCCCAGCCCCTTGCCGTAGCTGGCGATCATGTCGCGGAGGTCCAGGACCACCTCGGGAATATCCTTCCCGCCGGTGAGCAGCCGCACCTGTTCGTTGGCGACGCCCGGCTGCGCGGGGGCCCGCTCCAGGGCCGCGGCGATCTGCTTCCAGTGCCGGTGATAGCGGGCGAACCGGGCGCCCGCCTGCGGGGATCGCTTGGCGGCCTCCTCGATCAGCGGGAGCAGCTTGGTGTTGATGTCCTTGGCCATGCCTCGGGCGGATTCGACCATGCGGCTGACGTGCAGCAGGTCGGGGTTGTGCATCATCTCGGCGACCTTGTAGGCGGTGACGTCGCCGGCCTGCCCGGCCTTCCTGCTCGCCAGTTGCCCGATGTTCACGTGCCGGATCTTCTCCGTGCCGAGCCAGGCGAGGTCGGTATAGATTTCCGGGTGGGCGCTGGTGGTGAGGGTCTCGAAAGACCGTCGTGCGCTCCGGCCGGTGACGGCCTGGTAGGCGGCTTCCCAGGCCGCCTGGGCCTCGGCCTGGAGCTGCACCTGGCTGACGCGCAGGCCGTCCTTCGTGAAGGGGATTTCCGTGAGCAGGCGGCTTTTCTCCGTGGCCGAGTCGAGGTAGCGGCGCATCAGACCGATGTCGTAGTCCATGCCGACGGTGCCGGCGCTCGAGGCGTTGCGGAACTCCCGCATGACCCATTGGCTCGCCTCATCGTAGCCGCGCTCGTTCATCAACTGGCGGAAGCGGGCCTGCACCTGCTCGTGCACCTGGCCGAGGCGCTGGTTGTAGTCGGCGATCAGCTCGGCGTATTTCGGGTCGCGGGCGGCCGACTTCAGGATCAGCTTGCCCTCGTACGTGGAGTGCAGCATCGTGGCCTTGTCGCGGAGGGCGCGCTCCATAGCCTGAATCTCGGCGCCGCTGGCGCCGAACTCCATCGCCCGCTGGTACTCCTTGTAGGCCCGGTGATAGTCGTCCACCAGGTGCTTGCTGTCCTCCAGGGCGATGCGGTAGCGGGCCTCCTCAAACGCCTTCTTCACGTCCGGCTTGCTGCCCGCCGGCGGATGTTCCGCCGCGAACAGCTTCCCCACCCCGTACTCCAGCCCCTTCAGGGCCACGAACGTCGTCGCCCCACGCTCCAGCGCGCCCACCCAGCCCTTCTGCCCGCTGAGCCAGCCGCCCTTCTCGTAGCCCTCCATGGCCTGCGCCGCCGCCATCCCGGCCACGTTCGTCCACATCAGCGCATGCTTCGTGCCCTCGTACAGACGGTTGCCGAGCCCGCCCTCGGCGCCGGCGAAGCCGACGCACCCCTCGAAGACGGGCATCACCCAGCCGCTGGCCCCCATCGTGGCCACGAACATCTCCGCCTCGGCCACCGTCTTGACGAGCTGGGCGTACCGCAGGTTCTGCTCGGCGTCCAGGGCCTTCTCCGTCTCGGTGGCCGAGACGTTCTCCCAGTGGCCCTGGACCTTCTCGAAGACGACGTGGGCGATCTTCCGCATCTTTCTGACGTCGCCCCAGGTGTGCGCGTCCTTCATGTGGTGCCCGACGAAGGCCGCCAGCTTCTCGCGCTCGTCTCGCGGGGCCAGGCGCGTCAGCCGCTGAACGCCCGGGGCATAGCGGCGAATCTGCGAGTCGGGGTCCATGCGGTCGCGGACCTGCTGCACGAAGCGGGCGGCGTACCATTCGTCGATCGGCGTGCGGGTGTGGACGATCTCGCCGGTCTGAAGCTCGCGAATGCGGTCCATCTCGGCGAAGCGCGTGTGCTGGGCGTGCAGCAGCGTGTGGAGCAGGCGCTCGCGGGTGGCCAGGTTCTTCGCGGCGGCCAGCTCGTTGCGCCACTTGGCGATGTTGGCCTCGCAGATCCGGATGTTGGCCTCGTGGAAGGCGGCCATCTCCTGCCGGGCCTTGGCGTCCTCGGCGGCGCGGGCGGCGTCCTGCGGGGCGGGGGGCCTGGCGGGCGTGCCGTAGCGGTCCGCCTGGGCGGACAGGTCCAGCGGCACCACCGTGCCGCCCACCGGGTCGAACGTGAACTCCCACGTCAGCTTGAGCTGGGCGGCGTTCTCGACGGCGTCCTCGCTGCCGGGCTTCCGGCCGGGCATGGGGGCCTCGTTGTTCATGCGCTGCTTCACGGTCAGCGCGGCCACGATCTTCCAGCCCTCGCCGGGCTTCCTGTTGTCCCAGGCCGGGTCCCCCTTGCCGTGGGCGCGCTCGTACACCACGCGCCACCAGCCCGGGTCGAAGCGGAACTGAATCTGGGCGGCCGCCTCGAAGCGGGGCGTCTGGGCCAGGTACACCCTGCGCTTGACGGCGAAGTTCTCATACCCGCCGTAGGCGCCGCAGGGCTTGCCGTCGGGGGCGTAGAGGACCGCGCTGAACCCGTGCTCGATGATGCGCCCGCCGTGGGGCGTCTCCTTCTTCGGGTCGTCGTTGCCCAGGAAGGGCTTGCCGTCGCGCTGGTCGAGGTCCTCGATGAAGAACGGAATGTGCAGGAAGGTGGACTTCGACACGCGCGGGTCGGGCACGTAGGTGACCCCCGGCGGAACCTGGGCCCACACCAGGCGGATGCGGCTCTGCATGAAGCCGTTGCGCGTCACCGGCTTCCGGACGGTCTTGAAGCGCACCACGCCGTCAGGGTCCCGGTCCATGCCGGCGTCCACGCTGATGGTGTACGTGTGCCGCCACAGGCAGCGAAGGTCGCTGGTGACCGAGGTGCCGTCCTCGACCGGCTTCCAGCTCCACGTATCGGCCCAGGCGTCGTTGCCGGATTCCACCAGGAACCGGCCGACGTGGGGCTTGGCGATCCATTCCACTTTGTGCCCGGTGAGCACCCACGCCGGGCCGGAGGGCTTCTCGAGCGCTCTGATCGACTCCTCGTGCTGCTGCCGGCGCCTGGCGCGGCAGCGGGTGGGGTCGGGCGGATCGCCCAGTTCCCTGATCCGCTCGCCCGCCGCGGCCATGCGGCCCAGGAGGTGGCCGAGTTGCTGCTTCTTCACCCACGCCACGGACAGCGCCTCCTCCGCGCTGACGGCGTCCTGAATCGCCTGATACGCCAGCGCCTCGCGGTAGGCGGCATCGAACTGCGGCGCGACGATGGACGCCTGACCGCGCGTGGCCAGGAACTCCTCCACCGGCGGCAGCAAGGCGTTGAGGTAGCTCACCAGTCCGGGACAGGGGTAGCTGTAGGCCGGGGCCCAGGCCTTGTCGATCGCCGCCTCCTGCTCCGCCGTCAGCGGCGCGTAGACGAGCTTCACGCCCTGGTGGGCCGTGCTCACCGCCTCGCGGTAGCGGACCGGGTCGAGCGAGGACACGTCGGGCCAGCCGTCGGCAGCGGCGCCCGTCGGCTCCGCCCCCCCCTGGCCCCACGCCGCCGCCGTCGCCAGAGCGATGCACAACGCCACGCATGCCAGGGGGCCGTGTTTCATGAGCGATCTCCTTCGGGCCGCGGCGCCAGGGGCGGCTCCGGCGGGCTGGCTCGCCCGGACGGGCTCCGCGGCGGTCCGCCAAGATGATTGTACCCTCCGCCCCGCACGCGGCAATACCGCCGCCCGCGCTGGCCTCCTCCGCCCCGGTTGCCGAAGGGGCGACGGGGCTGCGGGGGGGTGCTCGACGCGCGCCGGCCGCCCGGACGTCTGAGGACAGTTGAGATCGCCAACGCACGTGGTAGGATCGTCTCCCGATGCTGCCCGCCGGGGGCGGCAGGTCGCTCCGCGCAGGAGATGCCCAGTGCGAAGCAGCGGTCATCCGGCCGGGGGGGCCTTTCTCGCGGCGTGGGTGCTTGCCGTCGCGCCGGGGGCCGGGGGCGCACCGGCTCCGGCGACGCAGCCGGCGACGCCGACCGGCTACCTCGCCGCGCCGGGCGTTTCGAGGGCCGCCACCAGCGGGATCGCCATCACCTCCCGGGTGGTCACCAACGCCGACACGAGCATGGACCACCCGGGCTGGGGCGACCTGGTGCGCTATGACATCGCCGGGGGAAAGCTGGTCGGCCGGCGGGTGCTGTACGGCGGGGGCGACGCGGGCTTCGCGTGCATCAGCCCGGACGGCGGGCGGCTCGTGTTCCTGCGTTCGGACGGCTGGCTGTACACGCTGCCGATCGACGGCGGGGAGGCGGAGAAGCTCGTCCGGATCGTTGATCTCGACCAGTCCGCGGCCGACGCCGATCGGCCCGTGCAGAACCGGCAGATGTTCAAGTGGGTTTACGGCGACGGGGGCGAGTGGGTCTTCTACGTCGCGGAGGTCGCCAACGCCGCCGACACGACGAAGATCAACCGGATCAACGTGCGGACGAGGCGGATCGAGCACGTGGTCACGCTGAACGCGGCCACCCGCAAGCTCGACTTCTCCCTCTACTGCACCCACCACGCCGGCATGATCGTCTTCCGCCCGGGCCCGTGGCGGGTGGTCATGTACGATATCGCCGCCGGCGACGGCGATGTCTCGCGCGCCCTGCACGTCCCCAGAGGATGCGGGCCCAGCGTCTCGCCCGACGGCGCCTACGCCACCGCCAACGACCACACCCACGCCCGCTGCCGCATCGTCAACACCGCCACCGCCGATGTCGAGGCCGTCTTCGCCTGCAACGAGTGGGACCCCCGACGAAGCGGCATCAGCTACTTCTGGCAGAACCACCGCTGGTCGGTCAACTCGATGGACTGGATCTTCATCGGGCAGGGCCCCGGGCGCGGCACCGCCCCCTACCGCGACGCCGTCCTCTACAACCCCCGACGCGGGGAATACATCCGTCTCACCGAGAACCGCGACGGCGAGAGCGACCTCGCGTGTGCGTTCTGGCTCGCCGACTGTCCCATCGAGTTCCCCCTCGGCCTCCACGCGGGCGAGGCGCCCTACACCGTCACCTTCGGCGCCAAGGCCCTCGGCGGGCGACCGGAGGAGTGGAAGTGGTCCTACGGCGAGCCCGCCCCCGACGACGCCCCGCCCGGCAGGCACACCTTCACTCGCGCCGGCGTGTATGACGTCGCCGCCAGCCGCGGCGAAGAGACGCTTTCCGGGCGGGTCACCGTCCAGCCGCGGCGCGCCCCGAAGATCGCT
>CAZMDT010000002.1:0-31211 GCA_964564965.1 uncultured Planctomycetaceae bacterium
GCCAGGGCCGCCTCTTCGCCGATCAGGGCGACCGCCCCCTGCGCTTCCTGGTGGCGGAGCTGGTGCGCGGACGGATGGACAGCCGGCCGCCGGAGGACGTGTCGGCGCTGGTGAAGCTCGGCGCCGATTGCATGGCGGCGGAGCGGCGGGCGGAGTCGGCCGAACGCGAACTCACCGACGTGCTCGTGCTGCAACTGCTGGAGGGGCGGATCGGTGACGTGGTGGCCGGCGTGGTGACGGGCGTGACGAACTTCGGGCTGTTCGTGCAGCTTCCGCGATACGGCATCGACGGGCTGGTCCGCCTGGAGGGCCTCGGCGACGACTGGTGGGAGGTGGACACGCGGTACGGGCGCGTCCGCGGCCAGCGCACCGGCCGGACGCACCGCATCGGCGACCCCATGGACGTCAAGCTCGTCGCCATCAACCTCGCCCGCCGGGAGCTGAACCTGTTGCCGGCACAAGAGCCGCCCGGGAAGAAGAAGGGCCCCGATCGCGGCGGAAAGCAGAAGGGCGCCGAGGGCGGCGGAAGGCAGAAGGGCCCCGAGCCCGAAGCGAAGAAGCCGGGAACGCCTGGCGAAAAGAAGCCCGAGCGCGGCGGAAGGCGGAAGGGCGCCAAGGGCGGCGGCAGGCAGAAGGGCCCCGAGCCCGAAGCGAAGAAGCCGGGAACGCCTGGCGAAAAGAAGCCCGAGCGCGGCGGAAGGAAGTCCAGGCGGGGCGGCAAGTCTTCCGGCAAGCGCGGCGGAAGGGGCGGCCGCCGCCGGTAACGGGCGGTCCGGCCGTCGCGCGATCTTGCGCCCGGTGGCGATGATATGGCCGGCGATGTTGCTCGGGGCGGGCCTCCCGCAGGGCCTCGTCGCCGTAGAGGTGCAGTTCGACCTGGGCGTCCGCTGGGCGTGCCCTCGCCCGCGCCGGGAGCAGCCATGCCCGAAGCCGACCCGTGGACCGTCGTTCACGAAGGCGTCCGGCCCGACAAGGAGGCCGCCTTCCACACGATCTTCGCCGTGGGCAACGGGTGCGTGGGCATCCGCGGGGCGCTGGCGGAGCTGCCCGCGGGCGGGCCGCCGGAAACCTACCTCGCCGGCTTCTACGACCGGCTCGTCGTGGCGGGGCCCAACGTCGCCAACTGGTCGCCCTACCTCGCCTACTGGAGCTACCCCGAGCTGACCGGCGAGGTCGAGCACAAGTCGTGCATCGTCAACTGCCCCAACCCCCTCGATGCGGCGTGGACCCTCGACGGCGAGCGCGTGGACTTCACGACGGGGACGCTGCGGCGGCTGGTGCGGCGGCTCGACCTGCGGCGGGGCGAGTTCACCGCCGAGGCCGAGTGGACCTCCCCCGGCGGCAGGACGATCCGCTGGCGCCACCGGCGCTTCGCCGACCTCGTTCGCCCGGAGCGGGCGTTCGCGCAGTGGCAGATCGAGGCGGCGGGCTTCTCCGGGCGGCTGGGCATCACCGCCGGCGTCAACGCCGACACCGAGTACGTCACCTACCGGGCCCTCGAGGGTGAGGCGCGGATGTACGAGGTCGCCGATTTCCTCCGCCCGGCCCCCGCGTGCGTCGGCGTGCTGGCAAGGGGCCGGCACGCCGGCATGACGGCGGGCTTCGCCACGGCCCTGCGGATGTCCGGGGGTGGCGCCGCGTGGTCCTGCCGGCAGGTGGAGCGGCGGATCGACCTGGCGACCGAGGTGCCGCTGGAGGCGGGCCGGCCCGTCGTCCTCGAGCGCGTGGCCGCGTTCGCCTCGGGGCACCGGCACGATCGACCGCTCCACGCCGCCGGCCGCGCCGCGCTCGACGGCGCCTCTCTCGCCTTCGACGACGCCCTCGCCGCCTCGTCGGCCGTGTGGGAAACGTACTGGCATCACTCCGACGTCCTCATCGACGGAAGCCCCGAAGACCAGCGCGCCGCCCGATTCAGCCTCTATCACCTGCTGATCGCCGCCTCGCGCGACGACGAGCGCGTGTCCATCCCCGTCAAGTCGCTCACCGGCGGGGGCTACCGCGGCCTGACCTACTGGGACACCGACATCTACATGACGCCGTTCTTCAACTTCACGCAGCCGGCGCTGGCGCGGAACCTGGCGTCGTTCCGGTATCACACGCTGTCGGGCGCGCGGGCGAAGGCGGCCCGGCTGGGCTGCCGCGGCGCCGCCTACCCGTGGTCCACCGACGCCACGGGCGTCGAGTGCGAAACGGCCTGGTCGAAGAACATCACGCACCAGCACCACGTGACAGCCGACGTGGCGTACGCGATGCAGCAGTACCTCGACTGTTCGGGCGACGCGAACTTCCACGTCGAGCGTGCGGCCGAGGTGTTCATTGAGACGGCCCGCTTCTGGGTTTCGCGGGCGAGGCCGCTCGGGCAGATGGTCTCGATCCCCGCGGCCAGCGGGCCCGACGAGTACCACTGCGACTGCTCGGACAACGCGTGCGTGAACCACCTGGCGGCGTGGAACCTGTCGATGGCCGCGGCGGCCGTGGCGCACCTGAAGGCGAACGCCCCCGACGCCTGGGACGCCCTCCGCCGCCGCACGGGCATCACGGACGCGGAGGTGGCGGCCTTCAGCGGCTACCCGCCGCGGATTCGCACGATGCAGCGCCCGGGCGGGCTCTTCGAGCAGTGCGACGGCTTCTTCGCCCTGCGCGACGAGGTCGTCCACGACCGCCAGGGCGCCCACCCGCACCTCAGCCAGACGCTCCGGCAGGCCGACGTGCTCATGCTGTTCTACCTGTTCCCCGGGCGCTGGCCCGCGAGCGTCGTCCGCGCCAACTGGGACTACTACGAGCCGCGGACCCTCCACGCCTCCTCGCTGAGCCACCCCGCCCACGGCGTCATCGCCGCCGAGCTGGGACTCGGCGAGGTGGCCTACGATTATCTGCGCCGCTGCCTCGGCATGGACCTCAACGACGAGATGGCCAACGCCCATCTCGGCGCGCACATGGCCACCAACGGCATGACGTGGGTGGCGCTGGTGCGCGGGTTCGGGGGCACCTGGCCGTGGGGCGACCGCCTCCGCGTGCGGCCGAGGCTGCCCGCCGGCTGGACGCGCCTGGCCTTCCGCCTCAAGTGGCGGGGGGCGGACGTGCGCGTCGACATTCGCCCCGGCGAGATCACCGTGGCGAACCTGCCGGAGGCGACGGCGTCGCTGCCGCTGGCCCTGCGCGGTGCCGAGCACCTTGTCGCGCCCGGCCAGACGGTGCACGGATAGGAGACAAGCAGATGCCCGAGGCGAACGAGCTTCATCGAACGGCGCTCCATGACCGGCACGTGGAAGCCGGCGCCCGGATGGGCGACGTCGACGGCTGGCACATGCCGCTCGCCTTCGCCGGCGCCGACGAGGAGGTGCAGGCCGTGCGCGGGCGCGGCGGCGTGGCCGACGTGTCGCACTACGGGCGAATCCGCATCCGCGGCGACGGGGCGCTCGATCTGCTTGAGCGTGCCTGCACGGCCGCCGTCGCCGCGCAGGAGGACCTGACCACGCTGCCGACGCTGCTGCTGAACGAGCGCGGGGGCATTCTGGACGCGTGCCGCCTGATCCGTCTGGAGGGCTTCTGGGTCCTGGTGACCAGCCCCGCCCGCCGCGAGCCGCTGCTGGAGCACCTGGCGCCGCTGGCGGAGGAGGCCGGGGCGAAGGTGGACGACCAGACGTTCAAGACGGCGATGCTCCTCGTCGTCGGCCCGGCGGTGCCGGACATCCTCAACGCCGTCCTGCCGTTCCGTGCCGGCGAGCTGGCCGAGGGGGCGGTGAAGTCCGGCAGCCTGCTCATCGCGCGATACATCGCCGAGCGGCTCAACGACGCCGGCCCGTGGGGCGCCCGCGTGCAGGTGCCCAACATGATGGCCGCCCAGGCCTGGCGGTACGTCACCGACAAGGCCGGCGAGCGCGCCCTGCCGCCCGTGGGCACGCTCGCGCTCGACCGCCTCCTGGCCGACGCCGGCGCGCCCCGCTACGGAAGCGGCTTCACCGAAGAGGCCGACCCCCTCTCCGCCGGCCTGGAAAGGCTGCTCGACTGGGGCCATGACTTCATCGGCCGGCCGGCGCTCCGGCCGCCGTCCTGAGCCCCCGCGGCGGGCTTGACTTGCCCCGCCGCCTCGCCGATGATGCCTCGATTCCGCATTCCAGGCGACACGCCATGCTGGAGAAGGTACAGGCAGACCGGCTGAAGAAGCTGGAGGCGATCCGCGAGTTGGGCATCGACCCGTACGGGGGCCGGTACGACTCGGCCGAGGCGATCGCCGACGTGCTCGCGCGCTACGAGGGGTGGGAGCGGCAGCACGGCGGCCCGGAGCCCGCGAAGCAGGCGGAGGGCCGCCCGCGTGCCGACGCCGCGGGGCGGCTGGTGCTCATACGCGACATGGGCCGGCTGATCTTCGCTCACCTGCGCGACGAGACCGGCCAGATGCAGATCGCGCTCCGCAAGAACGCCCTCGAGGAGAGCGGCTGGCAGCTCGCCAAGCTGCTCGACCTGGGCGATCTGATCGCCGTGGCGGGCGAGGTCCAGCGGACGAACACCGGCGAGATCACCCTCTGGGCCGGCGCCCTGCGCCTGCTGACCAAGAGCCTGAACCCCATGCCGGAGAAGTTCCACGGCCTGGTGGACGTGGAGGCGCGTCTTCGCCAGCGATACCTCGACCTGATGACGAACCCGGACTCGATGCGGCGGTTCCGCCAGCGCGTGGCGATCATGGCGCATTTCCGTCGCCGGCTGGCGGATCGCGGGTTCGCCGAGGTCGAGACGCCCGCGCTCCAGCCGATCTACGGCGGCGGGGCGGCCAGGCCCTTCACCACCCACTACAACGCCCTCGACGCCGACTTCTTCCTGCGGATCAGCCCCGAGCTTTACCTCAAGCGCCTGCTGGTGGGGGGCATGGAGCGGGTCTACGAGTTCGCCCGCGTCTTTCGCAACGAGGGCATCGACACCACCCACAGCCCCGAGTACACGCTCTTCGAGCTCTACCAGGCCTACGCCGACTACCACGTGATGATGGAGATCACCGAGGAGCTCATCGCGACGGCCGCGGCGGAGATCGGCGGGGCCGTCAGCCTCCCGTACGGCGACATCGGCATCGACTACACACCCCCGTGGTCGCGGGTGACGTACGCGGAGCTGCTGCGCAAGCACGCCGCGGTGGACATGCGCGACGCGGCGGCCGTCCGCGCGAAGGCCCGCGAGCTGGGGTTGGAGGAATCCAACAAGGACGACGCCGTCGTCATCCACGACGTGTTCGAGCAGACGGTCGAGCCGCAGTTGGCGAAGCTGGACCGGCCGGTGTTCGTGCTGGATTACCCGGCCGACCTCTGTCCGCTGACGCGCCGCAAGCCCGACGACCCGACCCTCGCCGAGCGGTTCGAGCTGTACATCGCCGGCATGGAGATCGCCAACGCCTACACGGAGCTGAACGACCCGGCGATCCAGGAAGCGAACTTCCGCCAGCAGGTTCGCGGCGAGGCCGAGGGCGAGACCATGCGCGTCATGGACGAGGACTTCGTGACAGCGCTGCGGCATGGCATGCCGCCGGCGGGGGGGCTCGGCATCGGCATGGACCGCGTGGTCATGCTGCTGACCAACACGCCGAGCATTCGCGACGTGATCCTGTTCCCCATGCTGCGGCCGGACGCGAAGCCGTGAAACCGCCGACGGGCTGGCTCGTTGACTCGTTGATTCGTGAAATCGCAGGTCAAGGGGCAGACGCGGTGTCCGATCAGTTGGTGAACCTGTTGACCGGGTAGCCGATCACCGAGAACGAATGTACAAGCTCTTTCTTTGCCTTCGATATCTCCGCAGCCGGGCCATCGCGTACTTCGCGGTGGCGGGCGTCGCGCTGTGCGTGGCGATGATGCTCATCGTCATCAGCGTGATGAACGGCTTTCTGGACAAGATCGAGGCGGCGGCGAAGGGGCTGTTCGGTGACATCACCATCGCCTCCACGAGCCTGGGGGGCATCGGGCGGTACGAAGAGTTCATCGCCGAGCTGAAGGACGGCGAGCGGTTCGGCGAGCTGGCCGCGGCCACGCCGTTCATCTTTACCTACGGCATCCTCCGCGTGCCGGAGACCGATTACCGCAAAGACGTGCAGCTCGTGGGCATCCGTCTGCCGGGGCCCCACGGGCGCGGCGGGCCGATGGACTACTACGACGACGTGTCGGGCTTCGAGAAGGGGCTGTTCGTGCAGGAGGGGCTCCCTCGGCCGACGTTCGACCCGCCGAAGGCGCTGATGCTCGAGCGCCTGGCCGAGGACATGCGGCGGATCAGCGAGATCGCCGCCGCTGCCCCGGTCAGCGCGGCGACCGTCGCCGCGGCGCGCAGCGCGAGGCACTTTCATGACGACGCGCGGGCGGTGATCGAGCAGGAGGCGTTTGTCCGCGCGAGGCTGGCGGCGATGGAGGCGCTGAACCGCGAGGCGCAGGCGAGCGCCGGCGACGGCGCCGACCTCGACCGCCTGGGCCGGCGCCTCGAGGCCGAACTCGCCGCCCTCCAGCAGCACTTCGCCGACTTCATCACCGTCGAGGGCCGCTACTACGGCGCCCGCCGGCGCAGCGCCCGCTCCGGCGGCGGCGCCGCCGGCGACGTGGAGACGCTGCGCGACGCCGTCTCGGCGGCGCTGCGGCTGCTGCGCACCAAGGTCTACCAGCCGCCCGCGTTCCGCACGATCATCGGGCGGGGCATCCCCGGCCTCATCCACCGCACCCCCGAGGGGCAGACCATCCGCAAGATCGTCCCCGGCAGCACGATCGGCGTGTCGCTCGTGCCGCTCGGGCAGAAGGCCGTGTCGGCCACCAGCATCACACTCACCTCCGAGTGGTTCACCGTCATCGATGACTGCCGCACCGACGTGTCGTCGATCGACTCGCAGTTCGTCTACCTGCCGTTCGAGACGCTCCAGGAGCTGAACCGGATGGGCCCGGAGTTCGACCCGGCCGATGCGAACCGCATCGTCCGCCCGGGGCGGTGCAGCCAGATCCTCGTCAAGGTCCGCCCGGAGGACGCCGACGACGCGTCACTGCTGGCGGTGCGGCGGCGGATCGAGGAGGCCTGGCAGGACTTTCACCTCCGCCACCCGGACGCCGTGGAGCTCGGCGGCGACGTGGTCGTGCAGACCTGGCGCGAGAAGCAGGCGCAGGCCATCGGGCCGCTCGAGCGCCAGCGGACGCTGTCGGTGATCATGTTCGGCGTCATCTCACTCGTGTCGGTGGTGCTGATCTTCGTGATGTTCTACATGATCGTCGTGCAGAAGACGCGCGACATCGGCGTGCTCAAGGCGGTGGGCGCCTCCGATGCCGGCGTGGCGGGCATCTTCCTGGCCTACGGCGCCGCCATCGGGCTCGTCGGCAGCGTGATCGGCACCATCGGCGGGGCCTACTTCGTCCGCTACATCAACGAGGTCCAGGACGCCGTGGACCGCTGGTTCGGCTTCCGCGTCTGGCAGAAGGAGTTCTTCCTGTTCGAGCGAATCCCCAACGAGGTGAACCCCTCGACGGCGGCGTACATCATGATCGGGGCGATCGTGGCGGGGCTGATCGGGGCGCTGATTCCCGCGGCCCGGGCGGCGCGGATGCAGCCGGTGGAGGCGCTCCGCTATGAGTAGCGAGGCGCCCGGCAGCGCGGCGGTCGGCGTGGCGGACCTGCACAAGTCCTACCGCATGGGCCGGCAGGCGCTGCACGTGCTGCGCGGCGTGAGCTTCGAGGTGTCGCGCGGGGAGTTCGTAGCCGTGGTGGGGGCCTCGGGCAGCGGCAAGAGCACGCTGCTGCACCTGGTGGGTCTGCTGGACCGCCCCGACCGCGGGCGGATCATGCTTCAGGGCGTGGACGCCGGCTCTCTGCCGGCCGCCGGACGCAACGCCCTCCGCTGCCGCGGCATCGGCTTCGTCTTCCAGTTCTACTATCTCCTGCCCGAACTGAACGTGCTCGAGAACGTCCTGCTGCCCGCCAAGGTCGACAGCTCCACGCCCGCCTGGCTGCGGCGCCGCCGGCAGGTGAAGGCGGAGGCCGTCCGCCTGCTCGACCGCCTCGGCCTCAAGGACCGCGCCGGGCACCGCCCGAAGGAGCTGTCCGGCGGGGAGCGGCAGCGGGTGGCCGTGGCGCGGGCGCTGATCAACGCGCCGGCGCTGCTGCTGGCCGATGAGCCGACGGGTAACCTCGACAGCAAGACCGGGCGCCAGATCATGGCGCTGCTGAAGTCGTTCAACGAGGCCGGCCAGACGATCATCATGGTCACCCACGACCAGAGCCTCGCCGCCGAGGCGGGGCGGACTCTGCACCTCCGCGACGGCCAACTCAACGAGCGCTAGCCGTGCGGAGGGCCGGCCTCGACTTGCGCGCCCCCGCGGGCGATAATGCCCCCCGCAACCGGCAGGACCGCGTCATGACCGAGATCACGCTGGCGGAACTGGCCCGCGCGGTGGGCGGGCGGCTGGAGGGCGACGGCGGGCGGAGAGTCCGCGGCCTGGCCCCCATTGCCGAAGCGGGCGACCACGAGGCGGCGTTCCTCGCCAACCGGCGCTACGAGAAGCAGGTGGGCTCCACGCGCGCCGCCGCGGTCATCGTGGCCGAGGACTTCGCCGGAAGCGTCCCCGACGGCGTCGCCCTCATCCGCTGCCGCGATCCGTACTTCGCCTTCCGCGAGGCGATGGTGCGGTGCCACGGCTTCCGCCGGGCGGACTTCGAGGGCATCGACGACCGCGCCGACATCCACCCGCAGGCGACCCTCGCCGAGGGCGTCCGCATCGCGCCGTTCGTCAGCGTGCGGGCGCGGGCGGCCGTCGGCGCCGGCACCGTGCTCTACCCCGGCGCCTACGTCGGCGAGGATTGCCGCCTCGGCCGCGACTGCATCGTCTATCCCAACGTCACCCTCTACGACGGCACGATCCTCGGCGACCGCGTGACGGTGCACGCCGGCTCGTCGATCGGACAGGACGGCTTCGGCTACGCCACGCACGCCGGCGCCGACGGCGTCGTGCGCCACGAGAAGATCCCCCAGCCCGGGTGGGTGGTGCTGGAGGACGACGTGGAGATCGGCGCCTGCTGCGCGATCGACCGGGCGACGATGGGCGCCACGGTGATCGGGGCGGGCACGAAGATGTCGAACCTGGTGGCGATCGGCCACGGCACGCGGCTGGGAAAGCACTGCCTGGTGGTGGCGCAGGCGGGGCTGGCCGGGTCGGTCGTGGCGGGCGACTACTGCTCGTTCGCCGGGCAGTGCGGGGTGGTGGGGCACATCCGCATCGGCGACGGGGCGCGCGTGGCCGCCCAGTCCGGCGTGGCCAACGACATCCCCGCCGGCCAGGAGGTGCTCGGCACGCCGGCGATCCCGCGGGCGGCGGCGCGGCGGGCGATGATGAGCTTCTCCCGGCTGCCGGCGATTCGGACGGCGGTGCGGCGGCTGACGCGGGAGCTGGCGGGGCTGAAGAAGCGGCTGAGGGCCCTGGAGGGCGGCGCCGAGCGGCGCCGCGACGGGCGATGAGGTCGAAGCAATCGCAGCCGGTGGGGCTCATCGCCGGGTCGGGCCGGCTGCCTTTCCTCGTGGCGCAGGGCATCCTGAAGGAGGGCCGGCCGCTGGTGGTCGTCGGGTTCCGCGGGCTGGCGTCGGTCCGGCTGAAGGACGTCGGCGGGGAGTTCACCTGGGTGGGCATCGTTCGGATCGGGAGCTGGCTGAGGGCGTTGCAGAGCCGCGACGTCCACGAGGCCGTCATGATCGGCGGCGTGCGGAAGAAAGAGATCTACTCCCCGCTCCGCATTCTGCGGTACATTCCGGACTTCCGGACGATCCGGCTGTGGTACCGTCTCCGGAAGGACCGCCGCGACAACGCGGTGCTCCTGGCGGCGGCCGACGAGCTGCGCAAGGAAGGCATCGAGTTGGTGTCCAGCGTCAAATACTGCAAGGAGCACCTCGCGGACGAGGGCCTGATGACGCAGACCCCGGTGCCGCGCGGGGCGGAAGAGGACGTGGAGTTCGGCTGGCGGATCGCCCGCGCCAGCGCCGACCTCGACATCGGGCAGTCCATCGCCGTCAAGGATCAGGACATCATCGCCGTGGAGGCGATGGAAGGCACCGACGCGATGATTCGCCGCGCGGGCCGGGTCTGCCGCGTGGGCGGCTGGACGCTCGTGAAGGTCGCGCGCCCGAAGCAGGACATGCGGTTCGACGTGCCCACCGTCGGGCCGAGCACCATCCGAAATCTCAAGGACGCCAAGTGCGCCTGCCTGGTCGTGGAGGCGGGGCGGACGCTCATCGCCGACAAGCCGGCCACGCTGGCGCTGGCCGACCGGCTGAGAATCGCGGTGGTGGGCAAGCGGGCGGAGGAGACCGGCTCCCCGCCGGGGGAGTCGTAGGCGGCGCCGCCCTCAGGCGACGGGAGCCCGGCGTGCGTGCAGGGCGGCCGCCAGCGCGATGTGCCTGAGCCGCTCGGTGCTGACGGTGTCGAGGAACTCCTCGGTGAAGTCGACCGTGAAGGGGCAGGGCATCTTGCGCAGGGTGCGGATGAGTTGCTCGCGGCCCATGGTGGCGAGTCGTTCGGCCAGCTTTGCCGCCTGCTCAGGCATTGGTCGGCATCCGAAAGCGTCCCCGTGAGTTGTCCGACGTATTCACTTATCGGACGGCGCGACGGCGTGCTTTGGCGAAGGGCGGGGTTTTGCAGAAGAAATGCGTCCGGCGGCCTTTCTGGCAAGGGGATTGCATGCCCGCGGCAGTGTTGAAAACCTGTGGAGAACCCGTTGAACGTGACTGTAACCTGTTAGCGAAATGAGTGTTACTTCCGAGACCCCGGCGTGAATGGCTGTGAGTAGAGCCGTCCGCGCCGGTGCTTCGTCGCCGGATAAGAGGTTGACGCACCGGCGACGGCTGCCGACATGGCCCTGAGGCTTGGTGACTTCGATTATCCCCTCGAGGCGGAGCGCATCGCACAGGCGCCGCTGCCCGATCGCGGGGCCTCGCGCCTGATGCATCTGCGCCGACGCGACGGCTGCCTGTTCCACCGCCGCTTCGGCGACATCCAGCGACTGCTCACGCCCGGCGACGTGCTGGTCCTGAACGACACCCGCGTGGTGCCGGCCCGGCTGTCGGCCCGCCGGGCGACCGGAGGACGCATCGACGGCCTGTTCTGCCGCGAGTTGGCCCCCGGACGGTGGGAGGTGCTTCTGCGCGGCGCCGGCCGGTGCAGGGAGGGGGAACGGCTGATGGCGGCGGCCGACCCGCCTGTGGCCATCGAGCTTCAGCGCAGCCTCGGCGAGGGGCGCTACGAGGTCGCCGTCAGCCCGCCCGCCCCGGCGGCGGAGCTGCTGGAGCGGATCGGGGCCGCGCCGCTGCCGCCGTACATCCGCCGGCCGGGAACGCTCGCCGACCGCGAAGACCGCCGGCGCTATCAGACGGTCTACGCCGAGCAGCCCGGCGCCATCGCCGCACCGACGGCGGGCCTGCACTTCACCGAGGACCTGCTCGCCCGCCTGCCCGCCGAGGGCGTCCAGATCGTCCGGGTGACGCTGCACGTGGGGCTGGGGACGTTCGCCCCGGTGACCGGCGAGGACCTGTCGGCCCACAGGATGCACCGCGAGTGGTACGACCTTCCGGCCGAGACGGCGGCCGCCGTCGCCGCCGCCCGCCGCGAGGGCCGACGCGTCGTCGCCGTGGGCACCACGTCCGTCCGGGTGCTGGAGACGGCGGCCCGCGCCGGCGAGCCGGTTGGCGCCCGGAGCGGCTGGACGGACCTGTTCATCTATCCGCCGGCCGACTTCCGCGTCGTCGGTGCGCTGGTGACCAACTTTCACCTGCCGCGAAGCACGCTGCTGATGCTGACGGCGGCGTTCTGCGACCCGGGCGGCACGGGCGGGGTGCCGGTCATCCTCGGCGCCTACGCGGAGGCCCGCCGGCTGAAGTACCGCTTCTACTCCTACGGCGACGCGATGTTCATCGAGTGAGGACGCCCCCGGGCGCAACAGAAGGCGGCGGCCAAGCATCCGGCCGCCGCCTTCTTACCGGTACCTCAGACTAGCGAAGCCCGGGCACCCGCGACGCGATCTCCCGACGGAAGGCCGCGCTCGGGGCCAGGATGCGGTCGTTCAGGTCGCTGTGGAACAGCACCCGGCTGGCGTCGATGTTCAGCTTCGCCTGGAGGGCGCGAATCAGCCGCGCGAGCGACTCGCGCTCCTCGGCGGGCAGGGGCCCCCGCGAGTAGTCGCCGCGGACGCAGATCCCCACGTCGGTGCGCCAGTCGTGGGCGCGGGCGTACGGCCTGACGTGCCGCGTCGCCCGCTGGTGCTTCCAGTTCGAGGTGGCGATGCACTGCCCGCCGTCAACGATGAAGTGGCAGTTCGCCTCGATATCGCCGCCCTCGGCCGCCGTGTGGATGACGATCTTCTGCCAGTCCTCGTTGAGCGGCACAGACGTCGAAGCGATCAACTCCTCGGCGTCAGAGGACCACTGGGCGGCCAGAGGGGGAACGTTGGGGACGATCGGCGCCGTCTCCATCAGGATGAGGACAAACGCCCCAACGGTCATTGCGATCACAAGGGCAGTCAGAGTCTTGATCGTCCGTGACCCGGTCATGGCATGGCCCTGTTGACGTGAGCTGTCAACGGAGATCCGGACAAAGCGGGGGCAACTCTAAACCGCCTATCGGCAAGACGCAAGGAAGAACCGCAGCGATTCCCGTTTTTTGTTGCGAATTCCCCGGTTTCGGCGCGCTGTCCGCCCCGCCCGGGCGCCGCGCCCCTGTTGGCTACTCCGGCAGCACCGCCAGTGTCCTCAGCGCCCGGCGGGCCGCCTTCTGCTCCGCCTCCTTCTTGCTCCGGCCCCAGGCGCTGGGGAACTCCCTGCCGTCGATTGCCGCCGCCACCTCGAAGCACCGGCTGTGGTCCGGGCCCTTCTCGTCCAGCAGGCGGTAGGTCGGCATGCTTCCCGAGATCCGCTGGGCGTACTGCTGAAGCAGCGATTTGTAGTTCCGCTGGTGCTCATCGACGAGGGCGATCTCGATGTGCGGCTCCATGTGCGTCAGGATGAACCCCACCGCCGGCTCCAGCCCCCCGTCGAGATAGATCGCCCCGATGATCGCCTCGAACACCGCCGCCGACACCGACATCGGCAGCCCCGACGCGTCGGCCATCCCCTTGCCCGTCCGCAGCAGCTCTCCCAGCCCGATCTCCTCGGCGACCTCGGCGCACGTGTGACGCGACACGACGGCCGACTTGATCTTCGTCATGTCGCCCTCCATCAGGTCCTCCTGCGTGCGGTAGAGGTGGTGGCAGACGGCCAGCGCGAGCACGGCGTCGCCGAGGAACTCAAGGCGCTCGTTGCTTCGCGCGCGGGTGGACGCGACGGAGGCGTGGGTCAACGCGAGAATGAGCAGGTCGCGGTCGGCGAACTGGTAGCCGACGAGCTGCTGGCACCGGTCGAGAATCTCCTGGTCCACGGGCGGCCTCGGGGGTGCCGGGCCGCCGGCGAGTGCCGCCCGTCCGCTGCCGCGCCGCAGTCGCCAGGGGTCCGGCCCTGTTCATCTATCGGTATTATACGCCGCACATCCCGGCCGCGAAAGCCCGCTCCGTATCGCGCATGAGCCCCCTGCCGCAACGGCGGCGGCGCCGAAGGATGAGTCGGAGGCTCCGTCCGCGCAGGCCGAGGGCTTTTGCCCTGGAGCGAAGGGCGGCCCTGGCGTATCATGCCCGCCCCCAAGGAGCGCACTCCATGAAGCCCTCGCTGTTGATCCTCTCGCTGCTGATTCCCCCCGCCGCTGGGGCCGCCTCGCCCGCGTCGGCCCCGCCGCCGGCTGCGTGGGCCAAGGCCGCCGAAGCGCCCGACTATGAGAAGGCCACCGCGGGGGAACCCGACTACAGCAACAAGGCGCTTTGGCCTCTGACGGGCAAGGAGAGGTTCCTCAAGGAGAAATGGGCGAAGACGCGCGTGCTCATCTGGGCGCATCCCGGCGAGAGCGGCGCGGATGGGGATCGCGGAATTGAGCGCCAGGTGTTCGACTGCAAGAACTGGATCGACGCCGCCACGGGCAAACCGCCGGCCAAGCTGCTCGACAAGGAGACGGACGTCCTTCTGCCGGCTTCCGACAAGCCGTACGTCGTGAGCTACCGCAAGGGCGGGCAGGAGCACTCGCCCGTCGCCCTTCGCCATCTGACCATCGGGGCGGGCGCGACGTGGCGCACCTCGGGCCTGAAGGTCCTGGGCAACGTGTGGATCAAACGTGGCGGGCGCATGAGCAACCACGGCTCCTTCACGATGCTCGGGGCCACGCACACATTCTGTCGGAACGACAACGGCGACCCGTCCGTCCCTCAGCGGACGGAGGGCAGCGGCATCTCGCAGTACATCTCGTTCAACAAGCCCGGGGGGAGCTGTGAGTTCCTCGGGGCGTTCGCGACGAACGACGAGTTCAGGATCTATGCCGGCGCATTCATCATCGGCCGGGACAGCCGCGTCCAGCCGGGGCGGAACGCCACGCCCACGGTCAGCAAGGACGCCACGCTTGCCCTGCTCGACGGCGCGGCCTTCGGCAAGTGGTGCAACCAGATCCACTTCATCGACCTGCACATGCAGGGCACGCTCCAGGGCGGCCTGCCGGAACGCCCGCTCACGCGCGACGCACACGTGGGCGTCACGTACCAGAACCCGAACGGCACACGGTTCTACCGGGACGATATCGACACCTGGCCGGAGAAGAAGCAGATGGAGGACCCGCTGGTGCCGCTGCTGTTCCATGAGGGCTCCCGCATCAGGACCTACAGCACGGACCTGAGGGCGGCGTGCCTGGTCGTCGGCTGGGCCGGGCTGGAGGCGAAGGACTACTACACCTCCAAGCTGCTCTTCCGCCGCATGAGCAAGGCCGGGCAGGAGTACCTCGTGCAGCAGCTCGGCAAGCTGCCGAAGTACATCACCGCCGGCTTTGCGGACGGCGTCGAGGTGGACGGCGTGCGGTTCAGCCGGTTCCTCAAGGGCGGCATCCTGCTGGCTGACCCGGCCGTGCGGGCCTCCTGGAAGAACGTGTTCTACGGCGACGACAACCAGACCCCTCCGGAGCAGCTCTATCGCAAGGCGGACATCAACTTCAACAACGGCTCGTACGGCCTCTAGCGGCCGGCGCGGATGGCACGGCCCGGCGGGCGCCGGCCCGGCCGGGCAAGCGTGCCCCAAGACGGGAGCATACCCATGAGATCGATCGTATTGACGTTCTGCATCGTTGCCCTGACGAGCGTCGGCGCCGGGGCCGGTGAGCCATCTCGCGACGTGCTGCTGCCGCCGGGCACGCAGTACGTGGACGTCACCCAACCGCCCTACAACGCGGTCGGCGACGGCAAGGCCGACTGCACGGCGGCCATCCAGGCGGCCCTGGACAAGAGCCGGCAGGTTTATCTTCCGGCCGGGACGTACCTCGTCAGCGACGTGCTGATCTGGGGCATCAAGGAAGGCGACGCGAAGCGGCGCCAGCTCCAGGGCCGGTGCCGCGACAAGGTGATTCTGAAACTGAAGGACAGTTGCCCCGGGTACGACAAGCCCGGCCAGCCGCGCGAGGTGCTGCGCCTGGCGAGCCGGGGCAACCTGGAGGGCCCGGCGAACGCCTTCCGCAACGCCGTGTACGACCTGACCATCGACGTGGGGCGGGGCAATCCCGGCGCGATCGGCGTGCTGTTCTACGCGCACAACCAGGGCGCGATGGAGAACGTGCGGATCGTGGCGGCGGAGGGCTCCGGCCTGTGCGGCGTGGACCTCTACCGCGGGCTGACCGGCCCATGCCTGGTGAAGAACGTCGAGGTCGAGGGCTTCGCCTACGGCATCCGTGCCGGCGGCTCGGTGCGGCACATCGCCCTCGACGGCATCACCGTCCGCCACCAGCGGACCTACGGGCTCTACAACGACTGCAACGTGCTGTCGGTGTGCGGATTCCGCAGCGTGAACCAGGTGCCGGCCGTGCACAACCGCGCCGGTTGGGGCTTCATCACGCTGGTGAACGCCGACCTTCGGGGCGGCGCCGCCGACGCCGCCGCCATCGAGAACGTCAACGGCTACATGTTCGTGCGGAACGCGCAGGTCGCGGGCTACCGCAGCGCCATCCTCAGCCACGGCAAGGCCACGCTCGGGCCGCACGTCGAGGAGTGGACGTCGCATCCGTACTTCTCGCTGTTCGACAGCCCCGGCAGGAGCCTGAACCTGCCGATCGAGCGGACGCCGGAGGTGGCGTGGGATCCGCCCGGGAAGTGGGTGAACCTGGCGGGGTTCCCCCCGGGCAAAGCCACGCGGGACGTTCGCGGCAAGCCGCGGGCGTACGACGACTACTCCGACGCCCTCCAGAAGGCGATCGACTCCGGGGCGCGGACGATCTACTTCGGCCCGCTGCCGCAGGGCAAGAGCTACGGCTTCTCCAAGACGGTGCTGGTTCGCGGCAACGTGGCGCGGCTCATCGGCATGGAGGAGTCGGTGGAGTTTCGCGCCCCCGAGGCCGACTTCCGCGTCGTCGACGGCTCGGCGCCGGTGGTCGTGATCGAGCGGTTCGAGCGCCGGTACGCCACCTCGGAGCGGCACGTGGCGGTGGACACCGCCCGGACGGTGGTCATCAAGAACAGCATCTTCCACGGCGTCACCGTCACGGCAAAGGCGGGCAAGGTGTTCCTGGAGGACGTCTGCGGCGGGCCGTTCCTGTTCGCCGGCGGGACGATCTGGGCGCGGCAGCTCAACCCGGAATGCCTGCCCCTGAAGATCGCCAACGACGGCGGGACGCTGTGGCTGATGGGCCTCAAGACCGAGCGCGGCGGCACCGTCCTGCGGACGACCGGCGGCGGCAGGACCGAGGTCCTCGGCGGCATGCTCTACGCCACCTCCGGGCCGAAGCCCGACCCGGCGTTCCCGTGCGTCGATTCGGCCATCAGCGTCTCCATCGCCCAGGCCTGTCACAACGGCTGTCCGTTCGAGGTGCCGTTCTCCGAGACCCGCCGGGGTGTCACCCGCACGCTCAAATGGGCGCAGACCTTCCGCCGCGACGGCTGGGGCATGGCCATGCCGCTGTACGTGGGCTACGCCGCTGCCGACCCCGCGGCCAACAAGCCCCCCTCGACCCCGCCGGTCGAGGTCGCCTCGATCATTCGCGACATGGTGGTGCACGACCAGGCGACCATGGCCGCCAGCTACTCCAAGCGCACCGCCGCCAGCCGATGGTCCATCAACAAGAACCTCCAGCCCGGCGAGATGAGGATCGCCGACCGGCAGTTCATCATCTCGGACGTGCCGGAGGAGGTCCGCGGCTGCGACTTCATTCGGGTCAACACGGCGAACTACAAGGTCAAGTCGGGCAAGCCGGCCGACCCGATGGTGTCGTTCACGCTGGCGAAGGACGCGTACGTCTACGGCACGCTCAAGGCCGACGGCTGGGAGGCCACCGACCAGCCGCTCCGCTGGATCTACAGCTACAACATCGGCCCGGGCGACTCGAAGCACCCGACGATCCTGGAGAAGGACGACGCGCTGTTCCGGCGGCTCTACAAGGCCGGGGCGAGGGTCGATCTGCCCCCCGGGCACACGATCATCATCGTCAAGCCGGTCGGCGGGAGTTGAGCCCCCGCGCGACGCCCCGGCAGGTCGGCTGCGCGGCTCGACGTCACCGGCCCCTCCCCGGGCCCGCACCCTCGAAGGTGTAGACGTCCACCTCCTCCCGCTCGGTGCGGTCGGGGTCCTCGGGCGACCATATCCGGATGTGCTCCGGCTCGCCCGCCGGGCCGAGCCGCGCCGAAAGCGCCCCCAGGTAGTCCGCCAGGTGCTGCTCCAGCCCCGGCGCCTCGTCGGCGCGCTTCAGGTCGCGGTAGAACACCAGGCGGACGCGCCCGCCGCTTTCTCTCGCGGCCGCCGCCACGTGCTCCGGCGGCGGCGCCCACAGCACCGCCTCCGGTGGCAGGAACCGCCAGAGGTGAATCCGGAACGCCGCCGCCGCCCCGCGGTAGATGCGAATGTCCGGCGCGCGCGGGTCGGCGGGCGGGCCCAGGCCCGGGCGGGGGGCCAGGAACACCGCCCACAGGTCGCCCGGGCGGTGGCGCTCGGCGAACGCCCTTGCCGTCCGCCGGCTGTTGAGGATGCACAGCGTCTTGTAGGGGCGGGCGACGTCGCGGACGATGCCCACGACCGCCACGACGGTGAACACGCCGGCGGCGATGAACACGCCGCGCTTCAGGTGCTTGCCGCGCAGGAACAGCTCCAGGGCGCCGGCGAGCCCCGCCCCCGCCAGGACGCAGACGGCCGGGGCCGCGTATTGCGACGTCCGCGCGCTGATGCCGTAGGGGTAGCGGTGCAACCCCGCCGCCGCGAAGTTCGCCGCCACCGGCGTCAGCAGCAGCACCAGCAGCGCCCCGCGCTTCTTGCGGCAGAGCGTCACGATGCCCGCGATGACGAACACGAACGTGGCGGTGCTGCCGAAGTTGCGCCCCCCGACGGGGTACGCCAGCAGGTTTCCCGTGTGGGTCCGCAGCAGCCACCACGGCAGCTTCGCCGGCTGCCCCAGCGGCGGAAAGCCGCGCGTCCACTGGCCCGCCCGCCGGTAGCCGCTCGTCGCCTGGGCGTTCTTCTGCCCGTAGGAGAGGTACATGCCGGCCAGGCTGCCGCCCGCCACGGCCGTCAGGATCGCCAACGGCACCAGCAGCCGCGGCGCACGCCGCCGAATCACCAGCCACAGCAGCACCGCGCCCGCCCCGCACGCCGCGAACACGGCCGTGTACGACAGCCACACCCCCGCCGCCGTGGCGGCCGTCAGGCCCGCCCAGCGCAGGGGCGACCGCGGGCGGACGTACACCGCCCACGCCAGCGCGGTGATGAGGACGGCGGCGAACAGGTCGGCGGAGTAGGGCTTGACCTCGTTGCTGTGGCGGACGGGATAGTAGGAGGCGGCGAAGACGGCGATGGCGATCAGGGCGCTTCGCCCGCCAGAAGACCAGCAGCCCGCCCATCCCGAACAGGACCGGAACGAGGCGAAGGGCGTACTCGGAGGCCCCCAGCGTGCGGAAGGCGGCGAGTTCCGCCCACATGAACCCCACCGGGGCGACCTGGGCGTACTCGGGCGGGCTGAGCATGCCGGTGAAGTCGCGGCGGTAGAGGCTGGTGACGATGAACGCCTCGTCGCCCCAGATGGGGAAGGCCATCAGGTAGCGCGTCAGGCGCCACCCGAGGCCCAGCGCCACCAGCGCCGCCGCCGCGACGGCCATCGGGCGCGTGAAGGGGTCGTCGCTGCCGGCCTGCTGGGGGAGGGCGCCGCTGGGGTCGTGGGGGCGAGGCGCGACGCTGGCGGGCGCGCGGGCGACGGGGGCATCGGGAACGCCGGGGGCGCCGCCGGCGCCGGGCGGCGGCGTGCGGTCAGCGGGTTGGGCGTTGTCGTGAATCATGTCGTCACTGTATCGGCGGCCGCCCTGCCCGACAAGCCGGGCAGGGGCGGCACGCGCTCAGCACGGCACGGCTTCGGTAACGGCCGGGCCCCGCCTGGCTACCCACGCCGCCGCCGCGGACACCACCAGGTTCAGGCACGCGATGGCGAAGCCGATCCCCGCGGTGGCTTGCTGGGCCCGGAGCGCCGGCCCGGCGACGTACCGGGGAACGGAGTGCCTGTGGTTGGCCGCCGAGAACCCGTAGCCCGGGTGGAACGCGGCGAGGGCGTCTGCGTTGATGACGCCCGCCCTGTCCAGTTGGGTGTAGTTCATCCCGACGTCCAGTTCCGTGAAGATCGGCTGAACGAACAGCAGGAAGGCGAACCCGAGGATGGCGAGAACGTTGACCACCAGGATGACCTTCACAACCGCCGGCACGCGCCTTCTCATGGTCGTCTCCCTGAAAAGCCCCGCTGTCCACGCACCGCGCACCACGCTCCACGCTCGCCGCCCGCTTGACCGGCGTGGGGGGCGGGCGTATCCTGAGCCCCGCGCGGCCGCCGGCGATCCAGCCGCCGCGCGAGCGCTGCGGAGTCGCCACGTGCCGCCGAGAAAGAGCCTGATGAAGGAAATGGTCCCCGTCACCTTCGATGCCTTCGGCCGCGCGTACCATCTGCACATCGCCTCGGCCCGCGATCTCCAGGTCGCCCTCGACCTCGACGAGGCCCTTTGGGTCGCCACGTGCGCCCCCATCGAGACGCTCAACTGCGATGGCACGTTCCTCCGCCTGGTCGACACGGACGGCAACGGGCGCATCCGGTGCAATGAGCTGAAGGAGGGCATCCGCTGGCTGCTGCGGGTGCTCCGCGACCCCGCCGGCGTCACCGAGCGCAGCGACGTGCTCCATCTGGCGGCCGTCGACGCCGGGACGCCGGAAGGCGCCAAGATCGTCACGGCCGCGAGGAAGATGCTCGCCAAGTTCGGCACCCCCGACGCCGCCGACCTGACGCTCTCGCAGGTGCAGGAGGTGAAGGCGGAGGTCGAGTCCACGCCCGTCAGCGAAGCGGGCGTGGTCCTGCCGGCCGCCGCTGACGACCGGGACGTGCGGCAGTTCATCACGGACATCATCGCCACCGTCGGCGGGCGCGAGCACCCCAGCGGGTTCCAGGGCGTGGGCGCCGAGGAGCTGGACCGCTTCCTGGCTGGCGCCGCCGCGTACCTCGCCTGGCGCGAGAAGGGCCTCACCACGCCGCAGCGTCCCACGAGCGACATCTGCCCGCTGGGGGAGGCCACCGCCCGGGCCTTCGGCGTGCTGACGGCGCTGCGGGGCAAGCTGGACCAGTACTTCGCCCAGTGCGAGGCGGCGGCGCTCGACGAGCGTTTCGTGCAGCGGATGGGCTGGACGTCGCAGGAGCTGGAGGGGCTGGACTTCGACGACCCGGCCGTCATCGAAAACGTGCTGCGGAAGGCGCCGCTGGCGAAGGCCCGCGCCGACCGGGCGCTGCTGTTCGAGGCGGAGGTGAACCCCCACTACGCGGCGCCGCTCGAGCGGTTCCGCCGCGAGGTCGCGGCGCCGGCCCTGGGCGAGGTGCCGTCGGCGATGTCGGCGGCCGGGTGGCAGACGGTGAAGGACTTCTTCGCGGCGCACGGCGAGTGGGCGGCCTCGAAGCCCGGCGAGGCCGTCGAGCCGCTCGGGGCCCCGACGCTCGCGGCATACCGCCACGAGCGCTTCGCGAAGGCGGTTCGCGCGCTCATCGCCGAGAGCAGGGCCACCGCCTTCGTCCTCGACAACATCCGCCTCACCGAGAAGCTCATCCTCTACCAGGCGAAGATGATCGACTTCGCCAACAACTTCGTCAGCTTCCCCGACCTGTACGACCCCCGGAAGCGCGCGATTTTCGAGGCGGGCTCGCTGGTGATGGACGGGCGGCGGCTGAACCTCGCCGTCCGCGTCGGCGCCCGGGCGGAGCACAAGCGCCTTGCCCAGACGTCCAACATGCACATCCTCTACGTGGACGCCACGACGAAGGACGGGCAGAGCGTCTTCGAGGCGGCCGTGCCCGTGACGGCCGGCGGGGTGGGCAACATCTGCCTCGGCAAGCGCGGCGTGTTCTACGACGTGGCGGGGCGGGAGTACGACGCCCGGGTGGTGGACTACATCGAGAACCCGGTGGGCTTCCGGGAGGCGCTGGTGGCGCCGTTCCGCCGGCTGGGGCGGATGATCACCGGCAAGATCGAGTCCATCGCCTCCACCGCCGAGAAGCGGCTGGACACCACGGGCGGGGAGGCCATCACGCAGGTTGCCCAGCAGCCCGGGGCCCAGCAGCAGAAGCAGGGCTCCTCCGCCGGCATGCTCGTCGGCGCGGGCGTGGCCGTGGCGGCGCTCGGCTCCGCGGTCGCCTACATCACCAAGACCCTCGGCGAGACGCACTGGTCGGCGATCCTCATCGGCCTGGGCGTCGCCGTCCTGCTGGTCATCCTGCCCACCGTCCTGATCGCCATGTTCAAGCTCCGCAAGCGCGACCTCAGCGCGATCCTGGAAGGCTCCGGGTGGGCGGTGAACGCGCGGATGCGTCTGACGGTGAAGCAGAGCCGGTTCTTCACGGCCCGGCCGGCGTGGCCGAAGGGCGCCCGCGGCGTTCGCAAGTACCTGTGGCGGACGCTGCTCATCCTGGTGCTGCTGGTCGCCGTGGTCGCGGGGACGGTGTATCTGCTCCGCGGGCGCGAGGGGTCGAGGAAGGCGCCGGGCGCGCAGCCCGCGCCGTCGAGCCCGGCCGGCGGCAGGTAGGCGTCCCTCAGGCATCCTGGCCCGCCTCCCCGGGCGGGCAGCACTCCGGGCCCTGAAGCCACCGGCACGTGGGGCTCGCCGCCAGGGCCCCGAGCACGGTGCCCGTCAGGTACACCCACGGGTGCTCCAGCCGCCACGCCACGACCGTCGGGCCCAGCGAACGCGCCGGGTTCATCGAGGCCCCGCACACCGGGCCCGCGAACAGCGCCGCCAGGCCCACCATCCCCCCGACCGCCACGCCGGCCATGACCCCCTTCTCCATCGCGCCCGTCGACACGTGCAGGATCACGAACATCAGCAGGAACGTCAGCACCGCCTCGATGGCGAGAACCCGCCCGACGCCCAGGGCCTCCACCGGCAGCGATGCCCCGAGGGTCGGGTGCGTCGGGAACAGCAGCCTCAGCAGCCCCGCCGCCCCCAGCGCCTCCGCGAGCTGGGCCGCCACGTGGGGCGGGACGCGCCGGAGGGGCATCCGCCGCGCCGCCCAGAAGCCGATGGTGACGGCCGGGTTCAGGTGCGCCCCGGAGACGTTGCCCACCGCGTAGACCATGCACATCACCACCATCCCGAAGGTGAGCGCCACGCCGACGTGCGTGACCTCGCCGCCGGAGACGTCGTTGACGACGATGGCCCCGCACCCGGCGAACACCAGCGCAAACGTGCCGACGGCCTCGGCGAACATACGCCTCATGGCAGGTCCTTCCCGTCGCTACTTCCTCTTGAGGCGGTCATATGTGGACGCCACGGCCGCCTCCAACGCCTCCGGCGACATCGTCACCACGCTGCCGTCCAGCCGCAACGCGCAGCACTGCCCCGCGTAGCTCACCTTCCCGTCGAAGACGAGGATGTCGCCCGGCGTCCCCCGCATCGAGGGGCGGGGGACGTAGGAGAACTCCCCGCCTTCCTTGATGGGGCTGCGGATGGCCTGCGCGGCGACCAGGCCGGCCTTCACGAGATCCCCCAGCGCCGCGGGCATCCGGCCGTTCATCTGCTCATAGAGCATCAGCGCCGTCCCGACGGCCTTCAGGTTCGACAGGCACACCGCCCGCTCTGCCAGCGTCCTGGCCCGCAGCACAAGCTGGAGGTAGCGGACGGGCGCCACGGCGCCCTTCTCGACACGGACGCCCACGTGCACCGGCTCGATCTGCGGGACGGCGGGCCGCGTCGCGGCGGCGGGCCCGGCCCCCGCGGCCGGGCGCTGGTAGGCGTCGGCCCCGACCTTCGCCAGGCGCTTGTCCCCCGAGGTCACCTTCCCCTCCGCCGTCAGGGCGGGGTTCACGTCGTACACGCCGTCGGCCTCCTTCGTGGGGAGCTTCGGGTCGGCCTTGCCCGAGGCGTTGAACCACGCGTTGTGCCGGAAGACGAACGTCTCCGGCGCCGTGCCGGGCCCGACGTTGACGAACACCTGAAGCCGCCGGTCGTACACCACCAGGTTGTGCTCAAAGACGCCTTCGCGGCACGGCCGGAAACGCGCGTCGCGCGACTCCTGGAGAATCCGCAGCAGCCACTTGCCGGGGTCCACGAACGTGTTGTGGTGCACGTGCCCTCCGACGGCCGTGACGAAGGCGATCGGCGCCTCGCTGCCGAAGAAGCGGTTGCCGGCGACGGTGATGTCGCGGGCCTCGAAGTCGCCGACCTTCGGGCGGAAGTAGTCCAGGCCGGTCGAGCCGCCGAGGTTGATCGCCCGCTGCCCCGCGTCGCGGAAGGCGCTGGTCTGCACGAGCACGTGCTCCGTGCCGCCCTTGAGCTGGATGCCGCTGTGGCCGCTGAAGCCGGCCCGCCCGACGAACGTGCAGTCCTCCACGACGCCGCGGTGGCAGCCGACCATGTCGATCGCCGAGCCGCCCCAGCCCTCGAAGCGGCACCCCCGGACCACGAACTCCTCGACGCCCGACATCTTCAGCGCGTCGTGGTTGCCCTGCGGGCCGACCTCGCGGATCGTCACGTTTTCCACCACGATCCGCCGCGAGGGCGTGGCGAAGCTCCCCCCGTCGTCGATGTTGATGCCGTTGTCGCGGCAGCCCGCCACCGCCAGGTCCTTCAGCGTCACGTGCACGCAGTCGCTCAGGTGCAGCGCCTCGTTGCCGCCCTTCAGAAGCGGCGGCTGCTTCGGGTCGGCCCCGCGAATGACGATGGGGGCGTTCCTCGTTCCGGCCGCGCCGCGGATCGCCACGCCGCCGGTGTACGTCCCCGGGGCGATGAGCACCGTCGTGCCCGGTTTGAGCTTCGCCACGGCCGCTTGCAGCTCCGCCGTCGTTGTCACGCGGACTTCCCCCCCCGCCGCCGCCGCGGCCACCGCCGCCCAAACACCCAGTGCCGTCAGCCCATGTCTGTTCGCGCTCATTCCTGCGCCTCCCGGCGTCTCGGCGGGCAAGTCTGCCCGGCCTTCCGTCTGTGTGTCCATTGGACGGCGCGGCCGTCGCCGAATCAATGACACATGACAGCGGCGTTCATCTATCCCGCCGTCGGCGGGTCGGTTGATCGGGGCATCGGCCGCCCGATTGACTGATTCACGGATCAACTGGATCACCGTCTGCGTCCTCAGAACTCGGCCCTGAGGCCTCGTGCTTTCTTGCGCGTTCTTACGCTTTCTTGCGTGTTCTTCCCGGTTCTTGCGCGTCCATTTCGCCGCAAGCCATTGCCAAGCAATCGCTTATCGATCCCGCCGGGCGCAAAGCGCGCATGTCAAGATTTGTCAATGACAAAGAGGGACTCAAGTCACCAAAAGGCCGGATGCGGGAGATTGAGCGCCGCCCCGCCCGGCCCCGCGCAGGCCGGGCGTTGGCCATTGGTGCTTCCCCGCGCGCGGGTCTGCCCGGGACTCGTGCCTGACCGCCTCGCGGCGGCCGCCGGTGCTTCCCCGCGCGCGGGTCTGCCCGGGGACTGGGCATGGAGAACCGGTGGGTCGTCCCGCGTGAGCGGGTGCGCAGCGGCTCAGAACTCCGGGCTGAAGTAGCCGGCGTCGATGTGGTCCACCGGGTGCGTCTCGACGTGGAAGTCGAAGTACAGCGCCGGCGTCCGGCCCCCGTGGCGGTCGTCGCTGATGATCCGGTCCTGGAACGCCCCCGGCCAATGCACGTCCCGCACGTCGTGGCAGTCGAAGTTCGTGAGCGGGCGGTCCGCGCTGCCGTCGATGAGGTAGATGATCTCGCCGCGCGGCTCAAGCTGCCGGATGTGCGTCTGCCCGGCCGAATCGGTGCACGACCGGTGCCCGTTGAAGCGGAACGCGTTGGCGACGTAGCTGTAGGTCTGCTTGTCGATGACCACCTGCTCGCCCGTGACCGGGTTGGTGACGGTCTCGGCCGGGTGCGGCGAGGGCGGCTGCGCGGGGCAGTGCAGCACCTCCATGTCCTTGAACCAGCACGCCAGGTAGCCATCGCGGACGGTGTCGTTACAGTCGTCGACCTCGGGAATGGCCCGGAAGTCCGGCCCGCCGAGGTGGTGGGAGAGCACCTCGGGCACGAGCGTGTGGGCCTCGGGCTCGGGGTAGGGCAGGCCGCTGCCCCGGATGTAGCGGTAGGGCGTGTACTAATCACGCGGCACGAAGAAGCCCTGCCCGGCGATGTAGGCGCCGGCGGCGTTGCCCATCTCATTCATCTGGCATGCGCAGACGGTGGTCGTCGCGATGCACCGGGCCATCTGGAGCGACGGGGCCAGGATGGCCAGAAGCAGCGAGAGGATCGCGAGGACCAGGAGCAGTTCGACCAGCGTGAAGGCACGGGTTGCGGCTGCCCGCCGGGCGGCGCTGTCGCGGGCCGGCGCGCCGACCCCGTCGGCTCCCCTCGCGAGCGCTGCTGTGTTTCCCGCGGATGGCATGGCCTTGCCTTCCCGGGCGGCGTGAGGCGGCCATGGATGGCCCCGGTATTCTACACCCCGCCCGCCGCCGCACGCAAGCCGCGGCGCGCAATCCTGCGGGGCCAAGGTGGCACCTCATACGCCTACGGCTCCAGGACGCGGAAGCGGGCGATGCAGGCGTCGACGTTGAGGCCGACCTGCCCGGTGACCGCGACGCGCTCGACCTGGCGGCCGTTGGCGAAGAGGGTCGCGCCGTCGTCGCCCGCCACGACGGTGAGTTCGACGGTTTGGGCCGGTCGCGTGGTGGCGGTGGTCGTCGGCGCCGGCACGCGGCCGTGACTCAGAAGCACCCAGACGGTGCCCTTGCGGCGAAGGACGCGGTAGCGGCCGCCCTCGACGACCTGGAAGAGGTGGAAGTCCTCCGGGGAGCGGTAGGCGAAGGCGAGGCCGGCCTTCAGCTTGTCGCCCACGGGCTCGACGTCCACGGTCAGGCGCGCCGGCGTCTGCTTCAGCACGGCCAGGGCGTTCGTGGCCGACCGGCCCTCGATGGCCTCGCCCCGCTGCTGCCAGGCGGTCCAGACGATCCGCCACGGCTGGGCGTGCTGCTCGATCCAGCGCCGCAACGCCTCCCCCAGGGCGGGCGCGGTGTCGGCGAACACGGCCCGCCAGGCGGCGGCGGGGTCGTCGCGCCGGTCCAGCCGCCGCGACAGCTCGCGGAACCGCCCCTCGTGCGCATTCATCAGGAAGTGCACCAGCGCCCACGCCAGCGGGCGCCCGCACGGCACCTGGCACGTCGCCACCGCCTCCAGGTCGCGCCCCGCCGCCTCGAACGCCTCCAGCGCCTTGGCGGGGTAGTCCTCCAGCGTGATGGCCGGCACGACGCCGGTGCGGAGGCGGCGCCCGTCCCAGTTGTGCATGGCGAAGTACTCGGCGAGGCCCTCGGTGTACCACCCGGCCGACGGCGCCCGGTTGCCCGTGGCGACGAGCCAGTGAAACTGATGCGTGCACTCGTGGAGGATGAGCTGGCGGGTGAAGTAGGCGGACGGCTGGGCGTAGAGGTACACCTTGCGGGTCGAAGGCGAGTAGTACCCGCCGGCGCTTCGGGGCGCGGGTTGGCGGTCGCGCGTGAGGGCGTCGGCGAAGGTGCGGCGCGATGCGTAGACGGCGACGGACAGCCCGGGCTTCGGCGAGCGCCCGAAGTGCCTGGTGAGATCGGCGTGCAGGCCCCCGAGCATGCGGGCGATCTCGACGGGGTCCAGCCCCTCCGCGTAGACCGTGTAAGGCGCGGCGGCCGCGACCTGCGGAGCGGTCGCCGCGGCCTCGCCGGGCGGCGCCCCGGCCAGCAGCGGGATCAGAAGCGCCATCGCACGCATGGTCTGATTGTACCCGGCGCGGCGGGGCGCCCCAAGCGGGCGAGCCCGGCGCCGGGACGCCGGCGGATTGCATTCGGCGGGCGCGGGCCTACAATCGCGCGCGTGGGCGTCACCATCGAGGACATCCTGGCCTCGCACCGCACCGGGCGGGCCGTCGTCATGGGCGTGATCAACGTCACGCCCGACAGCTTCTCCGACGGCGGGGAGTGCCTCGACCCCGCCGCCGCTGGCGACCGCGCCCGGCAGATGCTCGCCGACGGCGCGGCCGTCATCGACATCGGGGCCGAGTCCACCCGCCCCGGCTCCGACCGCGTTTCACCCCACCAGCAGATCGCCCGCCTCCGCGACGTCCTGCCGGCCGTCTGCGAGGCCGGCGCGGTCGTCAGCATCGACACCACCAGCGCCGCGGCGGCCGCGTTCGCCCTCGACGCGGGCGCCGCCATCGTCAACGACGTGTCCGCCGGGCGCGACGACCCGCGGCTGCTGCCCCTCGCCGCCGAGCGCGGCGCCGCCGTCGTGCTCATGCACATGCTCGGGCAGCCGAAGACCATGCAGGCGGACCCGCGCTACGACGACGTGGTGGCGGCGGTGCGCGATTTTCTGGCGGAGCGGATCTCGGCGGCGGTGGCGGCGGGCGTGCCGCGCGAACGGATCGTCGTCGATCCGGGCATCGGGTTCGGCAAGCGGCTGGAGCACAACCTGGCGTTGCTGGCGGGCGTGGACGTGCTGGCGTCGCTGGGGCGGCCGGTGCTGGTCGGCCCGTCGCGCAAGCGGTTCATCGGCGAGCTGACCGGCCGGGCGGCGCCGGCGGAACGCGTGGCGGGGACGGTGGCGGCGTGCCTGTCGGCCCGGCGGCGCGGCGCGACGATCTTCCGCGTGCACGACGTGCGGGCGCTGGTGGACGCGCTGGCGGTGTCGGAGGCGATCGACGCGGCGGGGGCGGCGAGCAGGCCATAGGCAGCAGGCGGAAGGCAGCAGGCAGCGGGCCCGCTCGCCCCGACGGGGCAGGCGCCTGTTCCCGGGGACCCGCGGGCTGGCGTGGACCGGGCGCGCGGCGGTATCATGGTCGCCAGGTGAGGTCGCATGGACGAGCTTTACGAGGCCATCACGACGTACCTGAGCCGCGTGGCGACGTACAACCCGATCGTCGTGTCGGTGGAGCTTGTGCTGATCGGGGTGGTGGTCTGGTGGGTGATGCGGTTCCTCCGCGGCACGCGGGGCGCGCGTCTGGTGAAGGGGGCGGCGCTGCTGCTGGTGGCGATCTACATCGTCATCCGCCTGCTGCCGAAGAACGTCGGCGGGGGGGAGGAGCTGGACTGGGACCGCATCGAGTGGCTGTACGGCAAGTTCCTGCTGTTCGCCTTCGTGGCGGCGGTGGTGGCGTTCCAGCCGGAGCTGCGCCGGGCGCTGATCCAGATCGGGCAGGCGCGGTTCGTGCGCGGGCGCCGCGGGCTGGCGCTGGCGATGGTCGACCCGCTGGTCGAGAGCGCCGCCGCGTTCGCGCAACAAGATGGGCGCCATCATCGCCATCGAGCGGTCGGTGGGGCTCGGGGCCCTCAGCGCGGCGGGCACGCCGATCGACGCCCGGCTGACGGCGGGCCTGCTCAACACGATCTTTTACCCCGGCAGCGCGCTGCACGACATGGGGGTGGTCGTCCGCGACGGGCGGCTCGTGACGGCGGGGTGCCAGTTCCCCCTCGCCGAGAGCGAGGACGTCGATCCGTCGCTCGGCAGCCGGCATCGCGCCGCGCTCGGGCTCTCCCAGGAAACCGACGCCGCCGTCGTGGTCGTCTCCGAGGAGACGGGACGGATCTCCGTGGCGTGTGAAGGCCAGCTCTACCTCGGGCTGGAGCCCTCGGCCCTGCGCGACATGCTCATCGGGCTGCTGGCGCCCAGCCGGAAGTCGGCCCGGCAGAAGGCCGGGGCCGCCCCCAAGACCGAATGAAGCTCACCGACGCCGACAACCAGCTCCTCCCGCGCTTCAGCCGCCGATGGTGGCTCGCCGCCGGCCGTACCTCCTTCTGGGTCGTGGTCGTCTCCGCGATGATCTGGATCTACGGCGACATGGAAGTGACCGACGAGGACACCGTCTCGGTCACCGTCCGCCTGTTTGCCGGCGACCGCGACCGCGTCGTGATGCTCGACGACAACCTCAACGAGCTGTCCGAGCAGCGCATCCGCATCTCCTTTCAGGCCCGCAGCAGCCGAAGCAACCTCACCTTGCTCAAGCAGCGCCTCAGCAACCCCGGCGTCCTCATCACCTACGATGTCTCCCAGGGCCGGGAGCCCGGAAACCACACCATCCCCGCCATGGACATCCTCCAGAAAACCCCGCACCTCGAGGACCTTGGCGTCAGCATCATGTCGGCCGCGCCCGCCGAGGTGCCCGTCCGGCTCGACCAGGTCGTCGACCGCGAGCTGCCCGTCACTCTCCAGGTGGAGGGCGGGGCGCTGACGGGGGTGCCGGAGCTGACGGCCGTGGTCCGCATCAGCCAGGCGCGGTGGGAGCAGCTCGAGCGCCGCACGCTGCCGCGTCAGCGCGTGCTCCGGACCGAGCGGATCGACCTCAGCGCCAGGCCGCCGGGACAGAAGGTCGCCATCGAGGTGCAGATCATTCCGGAGGTCGCCGGCGAGCGCGTCCGGCTGCAGCAGCGCAGCCTGCGGATCGAAGCGCAGGTCGCTCCGCGCGAGACCGCCAAGGCCGAGGCGCAGATCAAGGTCGGCGTGCGCATCCAGTTTCCCCCCGAATGGCTCAAGCGCGACATCTGGAAGCAGTACCGCTTCGTCACGCGCGAGGACGTCCGCTGGGCGGAGGTCGTCGTCGAGGGCCCCCGGGACGAGGTCGACAGCGCCCAGCGCCGCCCGCAGGACCTCGACGCGTACATCATCCTGAACGACGGGGACGAGAAGACGGAGAACTGGTGGCCGAAGGACGTGCACGTGGCGTTTCCGGCGGGGCTCTCGGGGCTGAAGCTGAAGAAGGTGCCGTCGATCGAGTTCCGCATGGAGAAGATCGAGGGCGGGTAGCCCGCGGCGCCTTCCGGCTTGTGGCGCCAGGGCGGTTGCCGTACGCTCAGGGGCCCGAGGCGCCGCCAGGAGACTCCCCATGGACGCCAGGCAATACGTGAAGGAGCTGGCGACGGCTGCGCGGGCCGCCGCCGCCCGGCTGGCCGTCACGGGCGCCTAGCGGCGCGACGCCGCCCTTCGCGCCTGCGCCCGCGCCCTCCGCGACCGGCGCGACGCCCTCCGCGCCGCCAACGAGCAGGACCTTGCCCGCAGCGGCGAGTTCGGCCTGTCGGCGGCGATGGTCAAGCGCCTGACGCTCAACGAGCGGCGCATCGAGGGCATGGCGGCGGCGCTGGAGGAGATCGCCCGCCAGACCGACCCCGTCGGCCAGACCATCGAGGCGTACAGCCGCCCCAACGGCCTGCGGATCGAGAAGCGCCGCGTGCCCATCGGCGTGGTGGGCATCATCTTCGAGTCGCGCCCCAACGTCACCAGCGACGCCGCCGGGCTGTGCCTCCGCAGCGGCAACGCCGCCATCCTGCGCGGCGGCAAGGAGGCGGTCCACTCCAACCTCGCCATCGCGGCCGCCCTGCAAGACGGGCTCGCCGCCGCCGACCTGCCCCCCGCCGCCGTGGCCGTCATCGACCGCACCGACCGCGCCGTCGTGCCCGCCATGGCGCAGGCCCGGGGGCTCATCGACCTCATCATCCCCCGCGGCGGGGAGGGCCTCATCGGCGCCGTCGTCGAGGCCGCCACCGTCCCCGTCATCAAGCACTACAGCGGCGTCTGCCACGTGTACGTCCACGGCGCGGCGGACCTGGACATGGCCGAGGCCGTCGCCGTCAACGCCAAGTGCCAGTACCCCGCCGTCTGCAACGCGATGGAGACGCTGCTGGTGGACGCGGCGGTGGCGGAGGCGT
>CAZMDT010000003.1:0-5048 GCA_964564965.1 uncultured Planctomycetaceae bacterium
CCGCGCAGCGCCGAGGCCGCCGGGCTGACGCCCAGGCGGTACTGGCCGCCGGCGGCGGCGACGGTGGCGGCGGTGCTGCTGGCCGGCATCGCCACGCCGTTCGGGTTCGGCAACCTCACGCACCCGTTCGTCGTGGGCGGCAGCAAGGCCTGGCGGAGCGTGGGCGAGTGGCAGCCCGTCTGGCGGACCCACGTGGGCTTCGGGACGGTGAAGGAGCTGTTCATCTTCCTGGGGGCGCTGGTGGCCGTCGTCGTGGCCAACGGGTACCTGCGCGCCCGCGATGCCCCCGGCCGCCCGAAGGGCAAGGGCGAGGCCCGCCCCGTCGCCCCCGCCGTCTTCGACGTCCTGCTCGCCCTCATCGTCTCGGCCATGGCGATGGACGCCCGCCGCTTCATCCCCCTCGCCATGATCACCATGGCGCCGGTGCTGGCGCGGCAGCTCACGAGCTTGCGGCGCCGCCTGAACTGGCGCTGGTTGCCGCTGCCGCTGGCCGCCGCGCTGCTGCTGCCGGCGCTGGCCATGGGACGTCGGCACCTCGTCCACTACGACCCGAGCAACCCCACGTTCCCCGAGTCCGCCCGTTCGGTGTACGCCCGGATGATGCACGAGGACCTCTACGCCCCCGGCGCGGCCGAATTCCTCTGCCGGAACGACATCGTCGGGCGCGTCTTCCATGAATGGCGATGGGAGGGCTTCTTGCGGTGGCACTGCCCGCGGCTGAAGCTGTACGTCGGCGGGCGGGCGCAGCAGGTGCACAGCGAAGAGGACGACCGGACGCGCCGCGTGATCCAGGCGGGCGGGCCGGCGGCCTTGCGCGTGCTGGGGCAGCTCGGCGTGGCGATTGTCGTGGTGCCGCCGGGCGCGCCGGACGTGCCACTGCTGAGCGACAGCATCCGCGCGCACGGGCACGACTTCCTGCTGAAGGCCTTGCTGCGCGACCTCGACTCGCCGTGGGTGATCATCTACTTTGATCGTCGCGGCCTGGTGGCCGTCAACGCGGACCTGCCGAACGGGGCGGAGTGGGTCCGGCGGGCCGTCGCGGGGGAGCTGTGGTACGGCGATGAGCGGACCCGCGCCTGGTCGGAGGCGCTGTGCGCCTCGTCGGGGCGGGTGCGCGGCACGCCGGAGCAGGCCCTGGCCGCCTGCCGGCGCGGGCTCCAGGTTGCCCCCGCCGACTGGCTCTACGCCCGCGTGCTCCAGCTCGCCGAGCAGCGCCGGCTGCCCACCGCCACGGTCGTGTCGTTCCTCGAGGAGGAGTTCGACCGCCTCGGCCGCCTCGAGGCGGAAGGCTACCGGCGCCTCCGGCTCTTGACAGCCCGGCTCCGCATCGGCCGGTCGCTGCTCAACGCGTACCGCCACCTGCTGTCGCAGGCGGAGTTCGCGCGGCAGCATCCGCAGGCGGCCGCCGAGATGGAGGGGAAGGCGAAGGCTGTCGAAACGGCGGCCGAGGAGGCACGCCGGGAACGCGACGAGATGAACAGGCGCTGGCACTAGCGCCGCCTTCGGCGCGGCGGCCCGTGTTTGCCGGGGGCGCTGCCGGGGGACGGGCGGGCGGCGACGACGAACGGCACCACGCACGCGTAGGCGTAAGCGAGGATCGAGGTCACCGTGACGGCCCACTCGGCCGGGCGCGACTCCCGACGCCGGGCGTCGAGCTTCTTCCACTCTTTGTCCAGGAGGTCGCGAATTCTGCTCTCAGTGGGGCGCCGGCCGGCGGGCATCGTGCTGATGTCACGGCGGACGCCCTGGACGCTCTGCGCGTGGGCGTTGGGCCTGGCCTCGACCCAGCGGTAGTGGGTCATCTCGGCGACGCCGACGACGGCCAGCAGCGCCACCGCCACCCACCCGCCCCAGGCGGGCCGTTGCGCCAGCGCCGCCACGATCACAAATGGCATCGCGTACACGATGTACCGCTCGTGAACCCGCGTCGGCCACATGAACGTGCTCCACAACCACAGCCCCGCGAACAGCGTCAGCGCCAGCGCGGGGCGCCCCCGGAGCCGCCACCAGCACGCCGCGGCGAGGGTGGCCATCGCCGCGAGCACGAGCACGCGCCCCCAGGTGTCCTTCGTCACCCCGAGGACGGCAACCCGGGAATCGCCGTTGGTGGGCATCTTTTCCGCGGCCGGGCCGAGCGCGTCGAGGTACCAGACGTTGAACGCCCCCAGCGTGGTGAACGGGTACATCCTGACGTTGCCGAGGTAGGCCTGATCGGCCCAGGCGAGCCCGTCGGTGAGGGTCCAGGGCGCGGTGACCACGGCGAGGGTGACGGCGCCGGCGGCGAGGAGCAGCACCGCGCGTCGTGCGAAACGGCGCCAGGTCACGCGGCCTTTGGCGGGCGGCACCACGACGGCGCCGAACGCCGCCACGGGCCCCAGCAGCACGCCGTGCGGCTTGAGCGCCACGGCCAGCGCCACGAGCGCCCCCGCCGCCAGCCAGCGCCGCTTCAGCATGAGGTGGATCGCGAACACGGCCGGCACAAGAGGCCAGGCGTCCGTCTGCGCCCAGTGGGCGGAGTCCATCACGAGCGGCGGGAAGAGCCAGCAGACGCCGGCGGCCACCAGCGCCGCCTTCGGCGAGGCAAGCCGCCGGGCGAGCAGGAAAACGCCGATGGCGAGGAGGACGTCGGCGGCGAACACGGGCAGCGCCATGACGAGGCGTGAGGTGTAGGTGTTGACCGTCATCGACGGATCGACGGCCCGCAGCAGCTTCACGTTCAGCCAGAAGATCGCGACCCCCAGTGGCGGGTAGTTGGCGACGCGGGGCGCCCGGCGCCGGTGCTCGTAGTATCGGCGGGCGTGCGGGTCGTACAGGCGCCCGACGATGACGGGGTTGTCCTCCTGCGGCACGGAGTAGACCTTGAGCAGCCCGTGCTCCTCGGCGGTGACGCCCATGCCCACGTTGTCGAAGTGATCGTTGAAATACCCCGTCCGCGTGGCCTCCTCGCAGAGCACGAGGCGTGCCGCCAGCCCCGCCGCCAGCAGCACCAGCGCGGGCACGGCGAGGCGGAGGCGGGCCCGCCGAAGGCGGGGTGCGGCAGGCGTGGCGGGGCCTCCGGCGGTCATGTCACGCGGCTTTCCGGCTTGCCCGGCGGCGCGGGCGCAACGAGCGCACGGCGCGGCCGGCGGGGTCGGATTATATGACTGCCGCGGCGCCGCGAGCAACCGCGCCGCCGCCGGCGGGCCGGTCGTCAGGGCAACTCCGGGGCGTAGAACAGGTGCCCTGCACAGCGGCAGTCGGAGGCGCCGAACCCCGGCACGGCGCGGCGGAGGACGTCGGCGAGCTGCCGGGCAAGCTCGCATTCCCGCCGCCGCGGGCCGGCGACGACGATCGCCCCCAGCATCCGCGCCCTCCTCGACAGGTAATCCACGTGCCAGCGGAGCGGCTTGTGCCCCCGGGCGTGACGCGCCAGCCGGGCCGACAGGTTCCGCTGGGCGCTGCCCACGTAGAGGTACACCCCCGCTGGAAACGCGAACCGCCCCAGCCGCCCGACGCGAATCCGCGCGGGCTTCGCCAGGTGGAATACCGCCATGTAAACCCCGCCGTCCACGTGCATCATCCGCGCCGCGCCCGGCAGAGGCCCGCCGCCGGGCGGTCAGCCGGAGGGCCGCACCTGGCGCGCCAGGTCCGTCGCCTGCTGCGCCCGCTGCGTGATGCTCTGCCAGTCGGCAGCCCGTATCGCGTCCTTCGGCGCCAGCCACGAGCCGCCGACAGCCGCGATCAGCGGATCGGCCAGGTACTTCGCCATGTTCGCCGCGCTGAGCCCCCCCAGCGGAATGAAGCGCAAGCCGAGGTGCGCGTAAGGTTTGGCCATGCTTTGGAGGTACGCCAGTCCGCCGCTCGGCTCGGCCGGAAAGAACTTCAGCAGGCGGCAGCCGAACCCCAGCGCCTGCTCAATGTCCGACGGCGTGACCACGCCCGGCGCGAAGAACAGGCCCCGGTCCCGGGCGGCCCCGACGACGCGTCCGTTCGTTCCGGGCGCGACGGCGAACGCCGCTCCGGCCTCGTGGGCCTCGGCGACCTGCTCCGGCGTCAGGACGGTGCCGACGCCGGCGAGCATTTCCGGCACCTCCGCGACGATGGCGCGCAGGCCGTCGAGGGCCGCCGCCGTCCGCAGCGTCAGCTCCATGACGTCCACCCCGCCGGCCAGCAGCGCCCGCGCCAGCGGAATGGCGGCCGCCGCCTCGTCCACTGTCAGCACCGCGATCACGCCGGACCGGCAGATCCGCTCAACCAATGCCTCTTCATCCATAGGCCGTGTCTCAGCCCTGCGTTCGGCCCGCGGGGTCCCTGCACGTCGTCTAGCCGAGCGCGTCCTCCAGACGGGCGATGATGTCGGCCGGGTCGACGGGCTTCGCCAGGCAGGCCGATACGCCGCACGCCAGCGCCTCCCGCTCCACCTTCTCGCTGTGCTCCGCGGTGATGGCGATGACGACGGCCTCGCTGGTCTGCTCGCGCGCCTTGATGCGGCGGCAGACCTCGAAGCCGTCCATGCCCGGCATGCGAATGTCGAGGATGACCACGTCGGGGCGGCGGGCGCCCACCAGCTCGCCGGCGGCAAACCCGTCGTTGGCCTCCAGAATCTCGTACTCCGGATGGCGGTCCCGGATCTCCTGGGCCAGCCAGTGCACCACCGCCGGCTCGTCGTCCACGATCAGCACCGTCGGCGTGAAGCCGCCCAGCTCCGGCGGCATCGGCAGCTTCTGGCGGCGCAGAAACGCCACCAGGTTCGGCACGGCCACGCGGCGATGCCCGCCCGGCGTCCGCCCGGCCTTCAGCTTGCCCTGATCGATCCAGTTGGAGACCGACCCGACCGCCACCCCGAGCAGACGGGCAACGGCGGTTGTCGAAAGCGTTCGCTTCATTCCTCCCTCCAGTCGATGGCACACCGCCGGCGCAGAATGGCGCGGCGAGCGACATCAGCATATAGAATCGGTACTGTTCCCCATAAGACTTTCCCCGTAATTCATCGCTGCCGGCGGGGTCGCCGGCTTCGGGGCGTGCCCTCCGGCCAGGCGGGTGCCATCGTGGCCGCCCAGGAAGGCCCG
>CAZMDT010000003.1:5058-12912 GCA_964564965.1 uncultured Planctomycetaceae bacterium
TGCCTCTGGCTGACCCGCCCCTCCGACATCCCCAGGGCCGTGCCGGTTTCCTTCATCGTCAGCCCCTCGAAGTAGTACATCATCACGATGAGCCGGTCTGCCGGGGCGAGGGCGTCGGTGGCGCGGGCGAGCAGCTCGCGCCGGAGGGCCCGGGTGAGCGGGCACGGCGCGGCGGGGTCGTGCAGCAGCGTGTGCTGATCGACGGGCCGGGCCGAGCCCTCGCCCAGCAGGTCCCGGTCCAGCGACAGGCCCCGCGGGGCGTCGGCGTCCTGCACGGCCCGGCTGAGCTGCTGCGGGTCCATGCGGAGGTGTTCGGCGAGTTCCTCGCCGCTGGCGGGCCGGCCCAGGGTCCCCGACAGGCGCTCCCGCGCCGCCGTCACACGCCGGGCACGACGCCGCGCCGCCTGCGGCAACCAGTCCGATCGCCGCAACTCGTCCAGCATGGCGCCGCGGACGCGCTTGGAGCAGTACGCCTCGAACCGGACGCCGCGCGAGGCGTCGAAGGCGTCGAGGCAGCGGATGAGGCCGACGGACCCCGCAGAGGCGAGGTCCTCGATGGCGACGTCGGGGGGCAGCTTGGGGCGGAGGCCCTGCGCGCTTTGGAGCACGAGCGGCCAGTAGTGGCGCAGCAGCGCCTCGCGTGCGGCGAGGCTTCTGGAGCTGATGAAGCGCTGCCAGCATTCCGCGACGGCGGCGGGCGGGTCGATTTGGCTTTGCACTGTCACGTCGCTGCATCTCCCGGGCGTTCGTGCAGCAGGCGCCGGTCCGAACAGACCACGGTGTTCCGTCCGGCCTCCTTGGCGGCGTACAGCGACCGGTCTGCCGCCTGAAGGAGCGCCTCGACCGACGCCGCGTCGCCGGAGTCGGTCACGCCGAAGCTCGCCGTCGGCTGGACGGTCTGCTCCCCCGCCTGCACCCGCACCGACTCGATGTTCCGCCGGCACCGCTCGGCGAGAATGACCGCCCGCTCCGCCGGCTCGTCCGGCACGACGATGGCGAACTCGTCCCCCCCGTAGCGCCCGGGGAGGTCCATGACACGGCACTCGCTGGCGAGGGCCCTGGCGACGGCCTGGAGGACCTTGTCGCCGACGAGGTGCCCGTGGGCGTCGTTGACGGCCTTGAAGTGATCGACGTCCGCCAGCACCAGCGCCAGGGGCACGCTGTGCCGCCGGGCCCGCGCCCACTCGCGGCGCAGGCGGTCCATCAGCCCGCGCCGGTTGGGAATGCCGGTCAGCACGTCGATGTGCGCGTGCTCGGCCAGCAGGTCCTGAAGGTGCTTCGTCCGCAGCGCCGCCCGGACGCGCGCCCGCAGTTCGAAGGCGTCGAAGGGCTTGGTGATGTAGTCGACGGCGCCGTGGTCGAGCCCCCTGACCTTGTCCCCCGTGCGGGCCAAGGCCGATAGAAAGACCACCGGCACCAGACGCAGCTCCGGCTCCGACTTCAGCGCCCCGCAGACCTCGAAGCCCGAAACGCCCGGCATGTCAACGTCGAGAAGGATCAGGTCGGGCCGCTCGCGGAGCGCCACGGCAACCGCCTGTCGGCCGTCCGCCAGCGGCACGATCTCCAGCTCCTCCACCTTCAGCCGCGCGCGAACCACCGCCAGGGCCAAGGGATCATCGTCAACGACCAGGACCTTCATGTTGTCCCTCCTCATTCGACGACGGCGGCCGCCCGCCCCTGTGCGGCCTGGCGCGCCAGGTCGCGAAGCCGGTTGAGGGCGTCCCCTGCGGCGGCCGGGTCGCCGGTGCCGGCGGCGGCCTCAAGCTCAGCCGCGACGCTCGTGACGGCCGGGTAGCCGTACCCGCCCCCCGCGCCCCGGAGCCGGTGGGCCGCCCCCGCCAGCTCCTCGAAGCGCGCCTCATCGAGCGCGGCCCGCATCTGGTCGAGGCGGGGGGACAGTCCGCTGATGAACTCGTCGATGATCTCCGCCATATCGGGCTCGCCGGCGAAATCGGACGCGAGGGCGTCGCCATCGGGCGCCGGCGCGGGCGCGGGTGGCGCGGCCTGGTGTGGCGTTGCGGGCGCCCGGCCCGCGTGGTCGGCGATCGCGCGCAGCAGCTTGGCGCGGTCGATGGGCTTCGTGAGGTGGTCGTCGCAGCCGGCGGCGAGGCATCGGTCGCGGTGCACCGCCATGGCGTGGGCCGTCAGCGCCAGGATCGGCCCGTGGTACCCGCCCTTGCGCAGCTCGCCGGTGGCGTCGTAGCCGTCCATCACCGGCATCTGCATGTCCATGAGGATCACGTCGAACCGCCCCGCCCGGGCCGCCTCGACCGCCTGCCGGCCGTCCTCGACGATCTCCGCTGCGGCGCCCGCGCGCCGCAGCAGCGTGGCGATGAGCTTCTGGTTGGCCTTGCCGTCCTCGGCGAGGAGGACACGCACCCCCTCGAGCGAGGGCAGGGCACCGGGGCGTTCGGCCGCGGCAGAGGCCTGGGCGTCGATCTCCTCGGGGCGGGTGAGCATGCGGATGCCGCTGAGGTCGCCGGCGGGCACGGTCAGCGTGAACGTGCTGCCCTCGCCGACGGTGCTGTGGACGTCCAGCTCCCCGCCCATCAGCCGGGTGATGCGTCGTGTGATGGCGAGCCCCAGCCCGGTCCCGCCGTGCTTCCGCGTGGTGGAGGGGTCCGCCTGGGCAAAGGGCTCGAAGAGCGTCTCCATCTTGTCGGTGGGAATGCCCATGCCCGTGTCGGCCACGCGGAACCGCACCGCCGGGGCGGCGTCGCGCCAGTTCGACACGAAACCCACGTCGATCGCGATCGAGCCGCCCTCGGTGAACTTGACGGCGTTGCCCACCAGGTTGACCAGCGCCTGTCGGAGGCGGACCTCGTCGCCGACGATGGCCTCGGGGATGGGGGTGATGTAGTTGACCGTCAGGTCGTTGCCCTGCTCCTTGGCGCGCGACCGCATCATGCTGGCGACCTCGGCCACCAGCGGCACGATCCCCACGCGGCGCATCTCCAGCGTCATCTTGCCGCTTTCCACCTTCGAGAGGTCCAGGATGTCGTTGATCAACGACAGCAGGTGCCTCCCGCTGCTGCAGATGGCCTGAACGTACTCCGTGCCGGCGGCCCGGGCGGAGCCCTCGGCATGCGTCGGGCAGGCCTCGCAGCCGCTTAGCGACTCGGCCAGAAGCTCCGCGAACCCCAGGATGGATGTCATGGGGGTGCGGATCTCGTGGCTCATGTTGGCCAGGAAATCGCTCTTCATCAGCGCCGCCTGCTCCGCTTGCTCCTTCGCCTGCTGCAGGGCGCGTTCCGCCTGCTTGCGCTCCGTGACGTCGTGACCGAAGCCGATAAACTCGACCACGTTGCCGTCGGCGTCCCGCCGGGTGACCGAGTTCCACGCGATGGTCTGCTTCTCGCCCCACTTGGTGGTCAGCGTCATCTCGTAGTCGCGGACCTCCCCGGCCTCGAGATCGCGGAGCAGGCGGGCGACCTGGACCTGGTCCTCGCCGGGGTAGAACACTTCCCAGTAGCTTAGCCCGACAAGCTCCTCCGGCCGGTAGCCCGTGATGCGCACGCCGGCGGGGTTGACGAACGTCGTGGTGCCGTCGGGCGCGATGCCGCAGATGATCGTGGGGGTGCTGTTGATGATGTTGGCGGTGTAGTCGCGTTCGGCCCGCAGGGCCTCTTCGGCCTGCTTCCGGTCGGTGACGTCCTCGACCATCTCGATGGCGGCGATGACGTTGCCGTCGGCATCCCTGATGGGGGTAGAGACGATCCGGTAGTTCCGCACCTCCTTGCCGGCGGGGGCATCGGCCTCCGCCTGGTGGGTCTGCCCGTCCCGCAGCGTCTGAATGGTCGGGCAGTAGGAGCAAGGCGCCGTCCGCGGCGGACTGTTGTAGGCGGCATAGCACAGCGGGCGGGCGCTGGCATCGACGGCGGGAAACCACTGCCGCATCTGCCGGTTCAGCCAGAGAATCTCCATCCCCGGGCTGATCAGGGCGATCCCGATGCCCACGTTGTCCACGATCGCGCGGTGGCGCTGCTGGGAGCCTCGCAGGGCCTCCTCGACGCGGCGGCGCTCGGCGACCTCCGTCCGCAGCTCCGCGTTGGCGCGGGTCAGGGCGCCCGTCCGGTCCGCCACCAGCTTCTCCAGCTCTTCCTGGCGGGTCCTGAGCTGGTGCTCCGCCTGCTTGCGGGCGGTGATGTCCAGCGTGGTCTCCACGGCGCCGACCAGCTGCCCGTCCGCGTCGCGCACGCAGTGTCCGCGAATCAGCCACACGCTGCCGTCGGGCGTGGCGCGCTCCGTCTGTGCCGGCTCGCCCGACGCCATCGCCCGCCGGACGGGGCAGCCCTCGCACGGCTCACTCCGCCGCGCCCAGATCTCGTAGCAGTAGCGCCCGACGGCGTCCTCGACGCCCTGCGCCCCGGCCGACTCCCTCGCCGCGCGGTTCAGCCAGCGGACCCTCAGGTCCACGTCGTGGTAGACGACGTGCTCGTCGAGGCTGTTCAGCAGGGCCGCGTGCTCCTCGAAGCCCGCGGCCTGAACGCTCTGTGATGTCGCGCTCGTCATGCTCGATTCTCCCTCGCAGGGGCGGGCAGCCCCGCGACGCCTTCCGGAACCAGGCAGCCAACGGCGGGTCCGGACACGGTCGCCTCCGGAGGACGGGCCGCACCTGCGCCTACGGGAATGCTCATGGCCGGGCGGCTTCGGCGCGGGAGGCCGCCGCCGGGGCCATCAGGTCCGCCAACTCCTGCTGAAGATGCACGATCCGCATCGCGTTGCGGAGGTGGATCTTCAGGTCCAGCGGGCTGAACGGCTTGATGAGGTAGTCGTCGGCCCCGCAGACGAGGACGCGTTCCATGTCCTGCTTCTTCCGGCTGCCGGTGATCATCAGCACGTAGGCCTCCCGCGTGGTCTGCTGCGTGCGGATGAACCGGGCGACCTCGAAGCCGTCGGCCTCCGGCATCTCCCAGTCGAGGATCGCCAGGGGCGGCGGGTCGGAGGCGCGCAGCGCCTCGATCGCCGCGCGGCCGTCGGCCACGATGTCCGGCTGGAAATTCCAGTTCGTCAGGAGCCGTCGCAGCAACTCCTGATACGTCACGTCGTCGTCGGCGACCAGAACGCGCATGGCTGCTCCTGTCCGACCCGCCCAGGGCGGGTCGCGTGTCGAAACCGGTCCACCTCCTCGATCACCTGGTCCACTGCCCCGGCCAGGGCCGAGGCGTCGTCTTGTCGCGCGGCCTGCTCCAAGGCTTCGGCTGCCCGGGCCGCCTCCCGCGCCGCGAACAGGCCCAAAGACCCCTTGAGTCTGTGGGCTGTTTTCGCGAGCGCATCCGCGTCGTCCGCGGCCGCCGCACGCCGCAGCGCCTCCGCCGTCGGCGGCCAGTCGGCCGCGAATGCCCCGAGCAGGCTTTGGAGTGCCTCGCCGTCCTGGGCGACGTTGGCCAACGCCTCCGCTGGATCCCAGGATTGCCCGGTCGGCGCCTGGGCCCGCGGCTTCGGCTCGTCCCCGTCGGCCTTCCCGCCCGGCGGCGCCGTGACCGCCTCGATCGCCTCGAGCAGCTCGGCGGCGCTCGCCGGCTTCGAGACGTATCCGTCCATCCCCGCGTCGAGGCATTCCTGCTGCGCCTCGGCCATTGCGTTCGCCGTCATCGCCAGGATGGGCACGTGGCGCCCCGGGGGCTCGGCGCGGCGGATTTCCCTGGCGGCCTCGGCGCCGTCCATCACCGGCATCTGCATGTCCATCAGGACGAGGTCGAACCTCTCGCGCCGGCAGGCCTCCACGGCGGCGGCGCCGGTTTCGACGCAGGTGGCCTGATGGCCCCACTTGTCCAGCAGCATGGTGGCGTGGATGCGGTTGACCTCGTTGTCCTCGGCGAGCAGGACCTTCAGTCGGCGGCGGTCCTGGCGCAGGGTGTGGCGCGTGACCAGCCCGGGCTCCTGCGGGCTGTCGGCCGCCGCCAGCGCGCGGGCGATCGCCTCGCCGAGCGCCTCCCGCGACACCGGCTTGGTGAGGTACGCGCGGATGCCGAGCTCGCGGCAGCGCGTGGCGTCGCCGCGCACGCCGACGCGGGCCGTCATGACGATGACCGGTGGCTTCTGGCCGCACGTTTCGAGCACGCGCGAAGCGGCGGCGAAGCCGTCGCCGTCAGGCAGGTTTGCGTCGATGACGACCACATCGAAGGGGCGGCCCGCGGCGTTCGCGGCCGAGGCACCGGCGACGGCGTCCTCGCATCCGGAGGCCCGCTCGACGCGGCACCCCCACGCCGCGGCGGCCTCGCAGGCATGCGTGCCGTCCGGCTCGTGCGGGTCGACCACGAGGATACGCGTGCTCGCCGGAGGGGCCGCGAGCGGGGTGCCCGTGGCTGGCGGGGCGTGGTCCTCGGCCGCGCCGAACACCCCCGTGAAGCGGAACGTGCTCCCGGCACCCTCCGCGCTGTCGATGCTGATCTTCCCGCCCATGAGGGCCACGAGCTGGCTGGCGATGGCCAGCCCCAGCCCGGTCCCGCCGTATCGCCGCCGCGTGGACGTGTCTGCCTGCTCGAACGCCTCGAAGATCCGCTCCTGCTTATCCCGCGGGATGCCCACCCCCGTGTCGGCTACCGACAGTTCGATCCCCACGCGTCCAGCCGGCGCCGGCATCGGGCGGGCGCTCACCGATACCCACCCGCGATCCGTGAAACGCAGCGCGTTGGCTACGAGATTGGTGATCACCTGGCGCAGGCGTCCGGCGTCGCCGAGGAGCCGGCTGGGGGCCTCGGGGTGCACCCGCAGGTCGAGCGCGACGCCCTTGGCGGCGGCTTGGTGCTCGAAGGGGCGGAGCGTGTCCTTCAGGCAGTCGCGGAGGTCGAACGGCTCGCGCTCGAGGTCGAACTTGCCCACCTCGATCTTGGAGATGTCGAGGATGTCGTTGATGATCCCCAGCAGGGCGTCCGCCGACTGACGGACCAGGCGCAGGCACTTGCGCTGCTCGGCGCTTAGGTCCGTGGCCATCGCCAGATCCGTCATGCCGAGGATGCCGTTCATGGGCGTGCGGATCTCATGGCTCATTCGGGCGAGGAAGTCGGTCTTGGCCTGGTTGGCAGCTTCGGCGATTTGGCAGCGCTGCTCGGCGAGGTCGCGGTGCGCCCGCTCGCTGCGGTAGCACACGAACCCGGTCGCGCAGTACAGCACGCTCACCGCGAAGATGAGGGCGTAGGTCACCCGCCGGTGCGCCACAAGTGGCACGGAGATGTCCGACAGCGTCCCCCCGGCGACCACCGCCAGCCGCTCCGTACCGATCAGGGCCGGGGCGCACGCGATCACGCTGCGGGCGTCCGCGTCGGCGCCGAGCGCCACCTTCACCGTTGCCGGGCGTCCGTCGCGCGCGCAGGCGGTGGCGATCGTCGCGACCCCTCGACCGGAGCGTTCCGGCCCGTCCGCCTCCGCTGTGGCGCCGTCGGCGCCGCCGGGGGGCAGGGCGGGGCCCAAGCCGCCGACGAGCTGCCCGTCGGCGTTGAAGACCCAGCAGAAGCCGCCGCCGGAGGAGGGCTTCTCGCGCAGGGACCCGGCGATCAGTGCGCGGAGCTGCACGCGGCAGGCGATCACGCCGGCGCCCTGCCCGGCGACCGGGACGATGACCCAGACGGTCCGTGCCGCCTCGTCGTGGACATACTGCGGCCCCGAGCCGAAGCCCGGAGAAAGCTGGCGGATTTCCGGCAGGGCGACCTTGGCCTCGCCGTCCGCCGACGCCAGCGGCGACCAACGCACCGCCGCCCCGTCGGGCACCCCTATCGCCAGGTCCCCCGCCACGCCGCGGTTCGTCTCGCAAAAGACCCTCCCCGGCTCAGAGACCCCGGGGGCGCCGTCGCGCAGCCCCGGCGAGGCGGACAGCAGCTCCAAACCTGCCACCGTCTTGCGGAAAGCGGTCTC
>CAZMDT010000003.1:12922-29518 GCA_964564965.1 uncultured Planctomycetaceae bacterium
CGAGCGCCCGGGCGAGGCCCTCGGCCTCGTCCTCGCGATGGCGACGCATGTTGTCAACGAGGTTGGCCTCGAACCGGCCATGGTGAACGTGCAGCAGCCAGGCGAAGGCACCGGCGGCGACGCTGGCCAACACGAGCGGGCGCAGCGACACGCCGCCCCATCGCGCCAGCTCCGCCAGCCAGCGCTTGACGGGCCGGGCGCGGGCACGCGCCGTGGGGTGTCTGTTTTCCGTCACGCGTGTGCCCTCCTCAGTTCCCCCGTATCGCCGCTTCCAGCACGGCCGCCAGGCCCCGCTCCAGCGCCGCACGAAGCCCCTCCGGGCCGTACGGCTTGATCAGCCGGGCGTCCGCGTCCGCCACCAGTGGATGATCGTCGCTGCCGTCCAGCGCGGGCCCGCCGGTGAGGATGACCAGCTGCGGCGCGCCGGGGCGCCCCGCGGGGGTACGCAGGCGCCGGCAGATCGCGTGTCCATCCATCCCCGGCAGCAGCCAGTTCGCCACCAGCACGGCGAACCTCGCCTCTCCGCCCAGCAGCGCCCACGCCGCCGAACCGTCCCCAACGCCGAGGGGGGCGAAGCCCAGCCTCGCCAGGCACGCCACGGCCATCGCACGGCAGACCGCGTCGTCCTCGGCCACCAGCGCGCGGGGAACCCCGCCGAAGCCGCCCAGCCCGCGAGCCCGCAATCCCCGGGCGAAAGGCCCAGGCCACGCCTCTGCGGGCCGGACGCACGCCCCTGCAGGCCCCGCCGGCCGGGTCGGTCCTTCAGCCCGCGCGCTCATCTCATCTCGCCCCCGCCGGCTCGCAGGTGTGGCAAGCGGCGCTCGCGATCACCCGCAGAAGTCCCGTGAGCCTGTCGAGGGCCGGGGGCTTGGCCAGGTAGGCCGCCGCCCCGAAGGCCTCGGCGCGAGCCGCGTGCTGCGGCGAGCGGTCGCGGCCGAGCAGGATCACCGCGAGGCGCCCGCCGGGGCGGCACGTGAGGCGCCGGCAGAGGCGGTAGGCGTCCACGCCGGGCAGGTCGGTGTCGAGCACCAGAACGTCCGGGTTCCAGGTGCCCACCAGCTGGCCGGCGGCGTAGCAGTCGGTAGCCGGCTCGGCCCGCCAGTCGGCGCCGGATTCGCGGACGGCGGCGACAAGCCGCTCAGCGAGGTCGGCGTCGGGAGCCGCAACGACGGCCCGGCACTCGTGCCCTGCGGGCCGGGTCCGCGGGAGCAGTCCAGCATCCGGTCTTCCCCATGTCCCATTGTCTGCCATGCCTTGCCACTCCAAGATGGTTCAGGCGTGCAGCGCGCCGCCTCCACGCTGAAGTATCGGCTGAGGGCATCTAAGTAATTTAATAGAAACGACGAAATCATACGGTTCTATCGTATTTATTATTTCTCATGACCTTCCCGACCGAAGAGAGGTATGGGTATGTGCAAGAGCAGTGCACATGGCAACCTAAGGCATGTTTGTCCTGCTAAATAATATTGACAACATAACCCTCGGAACGGGCGCCAGTCCGGAGTCGGCCGCCGCCCCGTGCTTGCCGGGCCAGCGCTCCGCCTGCTCGGGCCGGCGCAGTCGATCTGTCCCGCCCGCACTTGGCCGCGGGCCCGCCGCAGGGCCTGGGAACATGTGATGGCCGCCATCGCCCGCAGACAACCCACGGCCGTACAGGTCCTGGCCGTCCGCCGGCGCGCCGCGCGGGAGTCTCCCTTGTCCCTTGTGGGGCAGCATCTTGCGGCTGAAACGGCCCGGTGCTCGTGGCCCGGCCCTCTGGCGCCGGCGCGGCGGGCGTACGCGGAGGCCACTTGCCTCTCTGACGCTCGCGACGGCCGCCAACAGGGGCTTCACGTCAACTTGCTCGTCTGAGGTTTTCCCGCCATGGGCATTGCGCACGGCGGCGCCGGCGATGTCTGCGGGGAATTCCCTATGCCACACGCCGAGCATTGCCTTGAAACCAGCGGGCGAATTGCGAATAATGGCAGATGTAGTGAGCGGCCCACCGGTTGGCCGGGGAAGATCGGTGCTGCGGTGGCTTGGGCCGGGTACGTATGTCATGTCGGACTGATCTCGCTTGTCCAGGGGACTGGCCTCGACGGGGTCCAGGCTGCTGGCCGTGCCTCCCGGAACCCCTCGTTGTGGGTGCGTCCGCCTGAGGTCTGAGCCGGCAGCGTACCGCCCGGGAGCCGCCGACCCGAACTTGGCAAACTGGTGCCCGGCGCGCCGCGCGGGGCTTCTGTGGCCGCCTGTGTCGGGTCTTACGGAGTCGGCCGTGGATCGCGCGCACGATGCAACCTTCGCTACGGGCCGCCGGACCAGGCGGCTCCCGGGCCGCCGCGGGCGGCCTCCTGCGTCCTCCCTCCGAACGAGTCGCCGCGCCCGCCCCACGGGCCGGCCCAGCCGGAGGCACGATCATGCCCACGACGAACGCTGAAACGCGCAACAGCGGGCGTGCCAGGATTCTGCTGGTCGACGCCGAGGGGAAGGCCCGCCGGACCGCGGCGGAGGCGCTGAAGGCGGCGGGCTATGATGTCGCCACGGCGGGCGCCTGGGCCGGCGCCGTCCGCAGCGCACGGAGGAGACGTCCGGACATCCTCGTGCTGGGCGCCGACACGCCGGACCTGCGGGCGCGCCTTCGGTCCGAGGAGGCGCTGCGGGACGCCATGGTGGTCGTTGCGGCGGACACGGGCGCGGACGCCAAGGGCGAGGCGCCGGGGCAGTACGTGGGGGCCGAGCAGTACATCTCGAAGCCGGTCCGCACGGAGGAGCTGCTGGGGCGGGTGGACTTGCTGCTTCGGCTGCGGGAGGCCCGGACGGCGCTGCGGGAGAGCGAGGAGCGGCTGGAGCTGGCGCTGGCGGGGTCGGATTCCGGCGTGTGGGACCGCCGCCTCGACCCCGACGACCCGTTCAGGCACGACGACTACATCTACCTCTCGCCGGGGCTGAAGCGCCTGGCGGGCTATGCCGACGAGGAGCTGCCCAACTCCGTGGCGGCTTGGCAGCGCCTCCAGCACCCCGAGGACCTGGAACAGATCCGCCGCAGGGTGCGCGCGCACTTCGAGGGCCGAAGCGACCGCTACGAGGCGGACTACCGCCTGCACCACAAGGACGGCACGTGGCGGTGGATTCACAGCCGCGGCAAGCTCCTTCGCGACGATCAGGGCCGGTTGGTTCGCTGGACGGGCGTGGACTGGGATGTCACGGACCGCCGGCGCGCGGAGCAGGAGCGTGCCGCGCTGGGGCGGACGGCGCAGGCGTTCGTGGAGCTTCAGGGCGGGGAGGACATCTGGGCGCTGATCTGCCGGCAGGTCCGCGCGCTGGTGGGCGAGGCGGTGGTCGCCGCCAACAAGGTCGAAGGCGACGCGCTGCGCGTGCAGTGCGTGGTCGGCCTGGAGCCGCGCCGCCGCGCCACCGTGGAGCGAATCCTCGGCGGGCCGCTCGAGGGGATGGACATCCCCGGGGTGTACGAGGAGGCGCGGGCGGAGCTGGTGACCGGGCGGCTGGCCGAGGTGCCGGGGGGGCTCCGCGACGTGTTCTTCGGGCAGGCCCCCCCGGCGGCGTGCGAGCAGATCGCGCGGGTGATGGGCCTTCGGGGGATCTACTCGATCGGCCTGCGGCGCGCGGGACGGCTGTTCGGGAACATCACGATCTTCACGCTCACCGACGCGCCGTTCAGCCGGGGGCTGCTGGAGGCCTATGCCGCACAGGCGTCGGTGGCCGTTGAGCGGGCGCTGGTGGAACAGGCGTCCGGCGACGGCGGGAACGTGTTCATGGAGGCGGGGCGGGCGGCGCGGATCGCCAGTTGGCAGTGGGACGTGCGCACGAACGACGTGCGCTGCTCGCCGGCGGTGGCGGACATCTTCGGCACCGATCCGGACGCGCCGATGACCTACGAAATGGGCCGGTCGCTCGTGCATCCCGACGACCGGGCCATGTGGGAGGCCGCCCTTCGCGCCGCCGCCGAGGCGGCCCAGCCGCTGCGGTTCGATTTCCGGGCGGTCCGGCCGGACGGGGCGGTGATCTGGATTCACGAAGAGGCGCGGGCGACGCGCGGCCCGGACGGCGAGGTCCTCACCGTCACGGGGATTGCCCAGGACATCACCGAGCAGCGCCGGGCGGAGGAGGCGCTGCGGGAAAGCGAGCGCCGCAACCGTTTGCTGCTCGAACACGCGGGCGTGGGCATCGGGTACTTCGACCTCGCCGGGCGGGTGCAGCAGCTCAACGTGAAGGCGGCGGAGAACATGGGCGGTCGCCCGGGGCAGCTCGTCGGGCGCGGCGCCGTGGAGCTGTTCGGCGAGGAGATGGGGCGGACGGTCCTCGAGCGGATCGCGGCCGTCGCGGCCGGCCGCGAGACGCGGGAGTTCGAGGACGAAATCAACCATCCGGGCGGGCGCCGCTGGTTCCTCTCAACGCACACGCCCTTTGCCGACGGGCGGGGCGGCAGCGTCGGGGTCCAGATCATCTCGCACGACATCACGGACCGCAAGCGGGCGGAGGAGGCGCTGAGACGGAGTGAGGGGCTCTACGAGGAGGCGCAGCGGGTCGCCCACCTGGGGCACTGGGAGCTCATTCCCGAGATCGGAACGCCGACGTGGTCGGCGGAGATCTTCCGCATCTTCGGGCTCGATCCGGAACGGGGCGAACCGTCCTTCGCCGCCCATCGGGAGTACATTCATCCCGAAGACTGGGACATCCTGAACGGCGCGGTCACGCGCGCGAGCACCGACGGCACGCGGTTCGACATCGCGTTCCGGCTGTTCCGCCCCGACGGCGAGATGCGCTGGATGCGCGCGATCGGTTCGGTGACCGAGGATGCCGAGGGGCGGGTGGCCAGGCTCTTCGGAACCGCCCAGGACGTGACGGACCTCAAGCGCGCGGAGGCCGACCGCGAGCAGCACGCGCGGTTTCAGCAGAGCCTGCTCGACGCTATCCCCGTGCCCGTGTTCTACAAGGACGCCGACGGCCGGTACCTCGGCTGCAACGAGGCCTTCGAGCGGTTCACCGGCACCGAGCGCGACGCGCTGGTCGGCAGGACCGTGTACGAGGTGGCGCCGTCGGAGCTGGCGGCGACGTACGAGCGGAAGGACCGCGAGCTGCTGGCCAGCCCGGGCGTGCAGGTCTACGAAAGCCAGGTGCAGGACGCCGCCGGAAAGGTGCACGATGTGGTGTTCCACAAGGCCACCTTCCGCGACGCCGAGGGGAACCTCGCCGGGCTCATCGGGGCGGTGCTCGACGTGACGGAGCAGAAGCGGCTCCAGGAGCAGTGGTTCCAGTCGCAGAAGATGGAGGCCGTCGGGCATCTCGCCGCGGGCGTCGCCCACGACTTCCGGAACCAGCTCACGGTCATCAAGGGGTTCGCGGAGATGCTTTTCCGCCATGGGCACGTCGCGGAGGCGGGGCGGGAGCACATGGTGCAGATCGTCGAAGCGGCCGACCGGTCGACCCGTCTGACCGGGGAGCTGCTCGCGTTCAGCGGGCAGCGGGTCCTCCAGCCGGAAGTCGTGGACGTCGACGAGCTGCTGGGCGACCTGGCGAAGACGCTGCCGCGGGTCATCGGGGAGGACATCCGCCTGGTCGTCGCCCCGTGCCTGCGGAAATGCCGGGTTCGGATCGACCCGGGCGGCTTCCAACAGGCGCTGATCAACCTGGCGCTGAACGCCCGCGACGCGATGCCGCTGGGCGGGGAGCTGAGGATTATGACGCAGTGCCTCCCCGGGCAGCCGGGCGCCGGCGAGGGGGCCGCCCCCGAAGCCGCGGCGCGGCAGGTCGTCGTCAGCGTGAGCGACACGGGCGTCGGCATGGACGAGAAGACGCGGCAGCGGATCTACGAGCCGTTCTTCACGACGAAGGCCTCGGGCGAGGGGACGGGGCTGGGCCTGTCGATGGTCTACGGCTTCGTGACCCAGAGCGGCGGCACCATCACGTGCGAGTCGCGCCGCGGCGCGGGCACCACGTTCCAGGTGGGCTTCCCCGTGGCAGAGCAGGCGGCGGGGCAGCGCGCGGCGGCGGAGCAGCGCCCTGCGCCCGCCGGAACGGGGACGATCCTCATCGTCGAGGACGACCCCGCCGTCCGGCGAATGATCGTGGAGTCGCTGCGGGAGGGCGGCTACACCGTGCTGCCAACGGCCAATGCCGACGAGGCGCTCGCCGCGCACGACCGCCATGCCGGCGAGATCGACCTGCTGTTGACCGATCTTGTCATGCCGGGGATGACGGGCGTGGAACTGGCCGAGAGGATCCGGCAGGCCGCGCCGGGCATTGCCGTCCTTTGCATCACCGGGCACGCCGGCAAGGAACTCGTGCGGCGGGGCCTTGACGAGGTGACGGGGCATGTCCTCGTTAAGCCCTTCACGCAGCCGGAGCTGCTCCAGCGCGTGGGGCGCGCCCTCGCGGAGGGCTAATCGACGGGGCGGACGCGGACGGCGTCGAAGTCCGCGCGCCCGAGGCGGGTGGCCAGGGCGATCGCGCCGCCGTCGAGCGGGTGGGGGTCGCGGGCGCGGAGGACGGTCTTGCCGCCGAGGCGTCCGCGGAGCTTGGCGCCGACGACCTCCAGCTCCAGCAGGAGGGTTTCGTCGAACTCCCAGCCGATGTCGCGCTCGGCGAGCACCTGCGGGGTGTTGAGCATCTTCACCAGCCGAAGCAGCCCGCCGCGCGCCAGCAGCAGCGCGTAGTAGCGCCGCAGCCCCTGCACCCGCGCGGCGATGCCCGCCTCGTCGGCCATGTGAGGCCGCACCGACGCCGACACCCGGTAGTCCCGCCAGTCGCGCGTGCCCTGGATGAGCATGGCCGGGCCGCCGTTGGAGGTCACGCGGATGGCCTCGCCGAAGATGCGCTGGTCGGCGGCGTCGAGCCAGGCCTGCCGCCAGGACAGATCGCTGCCCCCGAGCGTGGGGAAGGCCACGTTGGGCGCGCCGCCCCAGGTGAGGTAGTCGAGGTAGACGGCCCCGTCGGCGCCGGCGCCCGGGGGCTCGCCCGGCAGCTCGACGCCGACTTCGGCGATGGGGTAGCCGCCGGTGGCGGGCACGGTCCAGCGCAGGCGGCGCCGCTGGCCGGGCGCCAGCTCCACCGCCTCGCCCGCCAGCCGAACCAGCTCATCGCCCTCGGCGTAGCGGCTCAGCATCAGCCGGGCCGCCATCGGCGCCGCGTTGCCCGCGTCCGCCTCCAGCTCCGCCTCCACGGTCTGTCCCGGATACAGCGTCGGGCAGGCAGCGAGGCCGTGGCCACCCATCCGGAGTTGCTCGGGGGTGGCGAAGGTGGGCGTGGTGGCCCGAGCGGTGCGTCCGGGGGCGAGACGGGCAAAGCGGACCGCCAGCGCCCGCCGCCCGCGCGCGCTGTGCCCGGCGACGTTCGCCAGGCTTACCACGCCGCGGCAGGGGGGGGTCTCGTCGCCGCGGAACCCCTGCACGCTGCCCGGCAGCTCGAAGTGGAACCGGGCGCCCTCCTTGGGCGCCACCGCCTCCTCTCCGGCCAGCGCCCGCCCGACGTTGGCGATGGCGACCGCCTCCCGGGCGGCGTCGGTGATGCATCGCCCCCCGTCGGCGGTCGGCAGCAGCAGGCGGTCCGCCACCGGCCCGCGCCAATCCGGGCCGGCGTCGATGCCGTCCAGCCCGCCGCGGATGCCCATGATGCACCCCGCGTTGCCGCTGTTGCAGTCGGTGTCCCACCCGCAGGTGTTGACGATCATCATCGTCTTCTGGAAGTCGCCTTCGCCCCACAGCAGCGACAGGATGACCACCCCGTGGTTGGGCACCACGTGGCACCCCCCGCCGTAGCGGTCGTAGCCGTAGCCGGCGGCGAGCTTCCGGTACGCCTGCCGCCAGTCGTCCGTCTGGTCGCGCCATTCGCAAAGGTCGTCGATCACCCGGCAGATGGTCGAATCGCCGGGGATGAACGCCACGGCCGCGTCGAGCAGCGCCGTGATGTCACGCTCCACGAACGCCAGCGCCTCCACGGCGGCGATCACCTGCGCGGCGTAGATGGCCTCGCCGTCGTGGCTGACGCTGGCGGCGCGGCGGGCGAGGTCGGCGGCGAGCGCCGGGTCGCCCGGGGCGATCATGCCCCACCCGTCGATGAAGATCTGCGCGCCGATCTGCTCGGCGACGGTGCGGCTGTTGGTGGCGATGGCGCCGCTCTGCGGCGCGGGGATGCCGCTCTTGAGCCGCAGGTAGGCCGTGTGCTCCGTCGAGCTGCCCAGCCCGCCCCACCACAGGATCGTCCGGTTCTCGACGATGTAGTTGACCCACGCCTGCCCGATCTGCTCGGGGCTCAGGTCGCGCGGGTTGCCGTTGTCGGGCATCGCCCGGATGAAGGTGAACGTGCCGGTGATGTCGTCGTCGGTGACGATCAGCGGCTTGCCGAGCTGCTCGTGGACGTAGTACCACACCTCGCCGAGGCGTTCGACGATGCGGTCGTGGTGCCAGCCCTCGAAGGGCCGGCCGAGGTAGACGCCGATGACCTTGCCGAGCACGCCGGCATAGACGCGCTCGAGGTAGTCGTCGGGCAGGGGGACGGATCGCGGTCCGGTCGGGTCGGTGGGCACCATCGTTACTCCAAGGCTGTGCGCTGGAAGCCGTCGGCGGCGAGCCGCTCGTGATCGGCGGCGAGGAAGGCGGCGACGTCCTCGGGCGAGAGGGGCTCGGTCGCCCCCGGCTGGCGGGCGACCATCGCCCCCAGTGCGTTGCCCAGATGGAGGCACTCGCCCAGCGGCCGGCCGCGGAGCAGGCGATGGACGAAGCCCGCCGTGAACGCGTCGCCGGAGCCCAGCGCGTCCACGACGGCCACCTGGTAGCCTGGGCTGTAGGCCTCCGCGCCATCGGCCGAGGCCGCGTATGCGCCCCGCTCGCCCATCGTCACCACGCAGTGCCCCAACGAGAAGGCCGGCATCACGCGCCGGCAGAAGCCCGGCACGTCGCGCGCGGCGAGCCCGAGCAGCCTCGAGAGCACCGCCGTCTCGGTGTCGTTGCATTTGAGCACGTTGGCGGCCGACAGGCAGGTGCGCACGGTCGCCTCCGTGAAGCATTCCTTCCGCAGGTTGACATCGAGCACGCGGACGGCTTTGGGGCAGGCGTCGAGGAGCTTCGCCAGCGCCTTCCGGCAGGCGGGCGATCGCTGTGAGAGCGTGCCGAAGCAGACGCCGTCGGCCTCGCGGGCGGCGGCCAGCAGGTCGGGCGTCGCCTCAACGTGGTCGTACGCCACGTCCGGGACGATGGTGTAGTCGGGCAGGGGTTCCCAACCTCCTTCCTTCGCGGTGGGGGGGGCCGGCTCACCTTCGGTGAAGCGGATCTCCACCGTGCCGGTGGGGCGGGCGTCGTCCTGCTGAACGAACCGGATGTCCATGCCGAGGTCGGCGATGCGGCCGCGGGCCTCCTGGCCGAGCGCGTCGCGGCCGAGACGGGTGACGATCAGCCCGCGGTCGCCGAGGCAGTTCACGCGATACGCGAAGTTGAACGGCGCCCCGCCGAGCTTGCGCCCGTCGGGCAGCAGGTCCCACAGCGTTTCGCCGAACGCGATGACGGTCTTCGGCATGGGCGGTTGGTCGGTGGGCATCTGTCCAGTCGCCGGCCCTGGCGAGGGGCGGCCGCACGTGCGGGTAGTCTACACCCCTCGGCCGGCGGGCAAATCCCAAATCGCGAACTGCGAATCTGAAATCTCAAATCCGAGATTGGACATCGCAAATGGGAGATCGGAAACGCTGACGCCGGGCACCGAGGCGGGAGCGTGACGGCCGGGCCGTCAGGGCGGTACCATTGCCCGCGTGGCACAGAACGAATCACAACGCGACATCGACGCTTTCCAGCCCAACTACGATGAGTCGAAGGTCCCACACTACGACCTGCCCGACCCGCTGGTATGGGGTGACGGCACGCCCGTCCGCGACGCGGCGACGTGGCGGGCGCGGCGCCGGCCGGAACTGCTGGCGCTGTTCAACGAGCACGTGTACGGCCCGGTGCCGCCGCCGTTGGCGCCGCGGTCGATCGAGGTCGAGACCATCGACGGCGAGGCCCTCGGCGGGCGGGCCGTGCTCGAGAGCGTCCGCCTGCGGTTCGCCGACACCCCGGGCGCACCGTGGCTGGACCTGCTGGTCTGCCTTCCCGCAGACGCCGTCGGGCCGGTGCCGGCTTTCCTCAACCTGAGCTTCTACGGCAACCACGCCGTCCTGGGCCATCCCGGCATTCCCCTGGCGCACTGCCGGCTCGGGCCCGAGCCAGACCTGGCCGACGATCGCGGCCGGGCCGTGCCCGAGTCGCGCGGCGCCCGCAGCCGCCGCTACCCCCTCCCGCGGATCGTATCGCGCGGCTATGCGCTCGTGACGGCGTGCTACGGCGACCTGTTTCCCGATCGCCCCGACGGCTTCGGCGAGAGCATCTACGCGCTCTTCGACGACGCTGCCGAGCGCCGCCGCAGCGGCAGCTGGGGCGCCATCAGCGCCTGGGCCTGGGGCCTCAGCCGCATGGCCGACTACGTCGAGCAGGCCCCGGCCCTCGACGCCCGACGTATGGTTGCCGTCGGGCACTCCCGCCTCGGGAAGACCGCCCTGTGGGCCGGCGCCAACGACGAGCGTTTCGCGGCGGTGATCTCGAACGCGTGCGGCTGCGGGGGCGCGGCCCTGTCGCGGCGCCGCTTCGGCGAGCGGCTGGTGGCGCTGAACCGGCGCTTCCCGCACTGGCTCAACCGGCGCGCGAAGGCGTATGACGAGCGCGAAGACGACCGGCCGGTCGATCAGCACGAGCTGCTGGCGCTGGCGGCCCCGCGCCCGCTGATGCTCAACGCCATGACCGAGGACCTCTGGGCCGACCCGAAGGGTATGTTCCTCTCCGCGAAGCACGCCTCGCCCGTGTGGGCGCTGCTCGGGGCCGAGGGGCTCGGGAGGCCCGCCGCGATTCCATGCGGCGGGGGGCCCCTCGCGGCGAACGAGATGCCCGCCCCCGGCCGGCCCGTCCTCAGCCGCGTCGGCTTCTGCTGGCGACCGGGTACGCACGACATGCTCGAGGACGACTGGCGGGTGTTCCTCGATTTCGCGGACCGGCACCTGCCGGGCGGGCCGTCCTGAGGCCGAACCGAGCCGTGCCGGGGCGTTGCAGACGCGGGCCCGCGACGCTATCCTGCCCCGGCGTCACAGCCAGGGAGCAACGACATGCGCGGACCGAAGATCACCGTCATCGGGGCAGGCAGCTATTATTTCGGCAAGCCGGTCATCCACAAGATGGCCACCAGCGCGCCTCTGGCCGGGGGGACGCTGGCCCTGGTCGATACCGACGCGAAGGTGCTGGCGACGATGATGAAGCTCGCCCGGCGGATCGCCCGCCACACGCGCTGCGGGCTGAAGGTCATCGGCTCCACCGACCGCCGCGAGGTCATGCCCGACAGCGACTTCCTCGTGCTGACCTTCTCCGACCGCAACGCCCATTTCCGCGGAATCGACACGCGGATCGCCGCCCGGCACGGCATCCGGATGTGCTCCAGCGACACGATCGGCCCGGGGGGCATCTTCCGGGCGCTGCGCGAGGTGCCGCACGCGCTGGCGATCGCGCGCGACGCCGAGCGGCTCTGCCCGCAGGCGTGGGTGATCAACTTCGTGAACCCCACCACGGTGCTGGGCATGGCGCTGCGGCGCTACGCGCCCCAGGTTCGCAGCTTCGCGCTGTGCGACGGGCACCACGAGCCCTACTGCACGCTCAACTGGTGCAAGCAGGCGGGCCTCGTGCCGCCCGAGGCCGACCGCGTCCCCCCCGAGGTCCAGGCCCGCCTGTCGCTGAAGATCGGCGGGGTGAACCACTTCACGTGGGTGCTCGAGTTCCGCTACGACGGCAAGGACCTCATGCCGGGCGTCAGGCGACGCCTCCGCGAGCGGGTCCGCGCCGAAAAGCAAAACCCCGGCGCCCACGCCAAGGGCCGCTACAACGCCGCCTATACGAAGCAGTTGTTCGACGTCTTCGGCGCCCTGCCGGACACGCCGGCGCACACGAAGGAGTACGTGCCGTACTTCCAGGGCCACGGCGTGAAGCCCGTGCAGCCGCAGCCGATCGACCTGTTCGACGCGGACAAACGGGCCGAGCAGATGGCCGAGGCGTGGGCGAGGACGAAGCGCTTCGCCGACGGCAAGCTGTCGCCGAAGCAGTTCCTCGCCGAGGTCCACAACGACCACGCCACGGACATCATCGAGAGCATGTGGGCGGGGCTCGGGAAGGCGTTCTTCATCAACACCGCCAACCGCGGGGCCATCGCCAACCTGCCGGACGAGGCCTTCCTCGAGCTCCGGTGCGACGTGGACATGCAGGGCCCGCGCCCGCAGCCGGTGTGCCCGATGCCCCGCGGCGTGCTGAGCCTGACGCACCAGGTGCTGGACGCGCATGAGCTGACGGCCGAGGCCGCGGCCACCGGCGACAGGGCCCTGCTGCGGCGGGCCATGCTCACCGACCCCATCTGCAACAACATCGGTGACGCCGACGCGTGCATGGCCGACCTGCTGGCGGTCGAGCGCGACGCGCTGCCGGCCTACTGGTTCCGCCGCCGGGCCCGCCCCCGCCGGGGTCGCTAGCGCCGCGCCCGAAGGGCCTGCGGCCAGAAGGGAGAGGGCCCATGCCCCCGCCCGCCCATACTCCGCCCCACGGCGCCCAGCGCTTCAGCCTGGAAACGCTGCGAGCCTTTCGGCGGCTCGATTACGGCATGTTTATCCACTTCGGCATGCCCACGTATTTCCCCGGCCGTGCGCCGGGGCATTACCGGCGCCAGCCCCTCCAGCGGTACGCCCCCACGAAGCTGGACGTCGATCAGTGGATGCGCACTGCCCGGGAGGCGGGGATGCGATACGCCATTCTGACGACCAAGCACGGTGGGGGCTTCGCACTGTGGCCGTCGAAGCTCACGGAGTACGGCGTGGCGCACAGCGGCGATCGGCGCGACGTGGTGCGGCTGTTCGTGGAGGCCTGCCACACTCACGACGTCAAGCCGGTCTTCTATTACGCCGGCGAGGGGACGGACGATTTCGGCGTCCCCCCGTGCGAGGCGACCGATCCCCACGAGCGCCACCGGCGCTTCCTGGCATACTGCCGCGGGCAGCTCGAGGAGCTGCTGACCGGGTACGGCCCGCTGCTCGGGGTGTGGTTTGACGGCCCGCACAAGTACACGCCCGAGGGCCGCCGCCTGCTCTACGATGCTGTCGCCGAGCTCCAGCCGAAGGCCCTAGTGACCATGAACCACGCCTTCGAGCGGAACGGCATCCATCTGCCGCTGGAGGCGGACCGCTGGCCGACGGACGTGCGGAACGTGGAAAACGGCGTGCCCCCTTACGCCGCGAGGAGCTGCTGGTACCGCGTGCCGCCGGAAGTCTCCGGCGCCGAGGACGAGCAGGACTACTACCTGCCCTTCGAGGCCGCCCTCCAGATGGACGGCGGGGGTGAACGCTGGTGGTTCGGGGGCCCCGGCGCGACGGTCTACAGCGACACGGAGTTGCTGGCGCTTCGGCTGCTGTGCCGGGAACGCCACGCCAACTGCGTCTTCAACGTCCCCCCCACGCCGGAGGGGCTTCTCCGCCGTGACTACGTGGACGCGCTGATGCGCCTGCGCCGGAACCTGGACGCCCTGAAGCTCTGATCGGCCCCGTGCGGCGCGCGCTACGCCCCCTTTTGCCTGCGGGCCCACCGCCTCTTGAGCTTGCGCATCTCCGGCGTCAGGCGCACCGGCTCGCCCGGGCACTGCCGCCGCTCGTCGGTCAGCCACGTGCCCTGGTTGTCGCGCAGGACGGGGAGGCGCTTCGTCACGGCCGGGGGCTTGGCCACCTTCGTCGGCTTGTCCGCGTACCAGTAGGCGACGGACGACATCTCATTCGCCAGATGGTTCGCGTGCCCGTGCTCGATGGTGACCTTGATCTCCCGGCGGAACCGCACCGGGTTCTCCAGGTGGAACACGTAGCTGGTCTGGTAGCCGCCGGTGGCGGACTCGTGAATGCTCGAGCCGTTTCGCAGGAACGCGTTCGGCTGCATGCCCCACGCCTGGTTCAGGTAATCCTCGCTGCCCGTGCCGTGCAGGTCCGGGGGCCACTTGTAGCCGTCCACCCAGATCATGTCGTCGCCTTCGCCCCACCAGGTGCCCTGGAAGTTGGTGACCGACAGGTTGCACCCGACGTAATGCCCGCGCCCGCGGGCCTCGAGGATGACGTAGTTGCTCTGCCAGGCCTGCTTCCGCAGGTTGGCGGCGTTGGCCTGCGGGGTGTTGACGCGGATCTCGTGCCCCCAGCCGCCGAACGGATTGGCCCGGCGGAACTCGGCGTGGAGGTACCCGGCCTCCTCGGGCACCTCGCCCCGCTCGTAGTCGACGTAGAAGTACTGCGTGTGGCGCTGCGGCGACTCGTTGATCAGCTCGACGAGCGCCCGCTTGCGGAAGGGCATCGGCAGATAGCAGTTCAGCGCGCAGCCCTGCTCGAACCGGTTGTTCCGGTTCGTGGAGGCCGTGAACGGCAGCGACTGGAAGCTGTTGACCATGCCGTGCCCGAGGCAGAAGAAGTCGCCCAGCGGCACGAGGATGCTCGGGCTGCGGGCGTTGTCCCAGGTGATCCGGAGCAGGCATTGGCGGTAATGGTTGGGCTGGGTCATCCACAGGTGCGTGATGACGCCGGGGCCTTCGATGTCCGCCAGCACACGCCGCTTCCCCGGCTCGATCTTCCAGCTATCCGCGTTCCGCCCCGTCGTGTCCCATGACGACATGCGCCCGGTGCGCCCGTTCGTGATCCGCGGCAGTCCGTTCAGCATCAGGGGGTCCTTTCGCATTTCGTGGGGAGGCCAAGCTTGCCCGCGTGCGGCCGGTTTGTCAATTGCCCCCCGCGGGGCGGGTTGTGGCGGGCGGCGGCGTGCGTATAATGGGGCGACGCGACGGATGCGGCCGACGAGGCCGCCGGAGAACGTGGACTCAACGAGGTTGATTCATGGCTGACGAGCAGAAGACAGCGGCAGCGGGCATCAAGGATCGCGTGGGTGAGGTGATCGACACGGTTCGCCCGATGCTTCAGGCGGACGGGGGCGACATCGAGCTGGTGGGCGTGGACGAGGCCACGGGCGTGGTATCGGTGCGGCTTCAGGGCGCGTGCCGCGGCTGCCCGGGGGCGGCGATGACGCTGAAGATCGGCGTGGAGCGCTACCTGCGCGAGCGCGTGCCCGAAGTGAAGGAAGTGGTCGCCGTCCCGTAGCGCCGCCGCCGGCACAACTTCGGCCGCCTCGCCCTTGCCGCCCGAACGGCCCCCGCGCGCCGCCGACCGCCCGGCCAACATTCCCTTCGGCTTTCCGGCCGCAATCGCCGAAAACACCTACCGAAGGATGCCCCACCGATGAAGCTCTGCCTCGCCATCGCGGCGGCGGTGCTGCTGCTTGCGCCCGCCGGGTGCCGGCGCCAGCCCCGCGGCGCCTCGGCCACCCGTCCGACCCGCCCGGCGCCCAGCGATAAGCTGGAGGCGGAGGCGTGGGCCGTCGCCCACAAGCTCGGGGAGGCCTGGCAGAAGAAGGACGTGGCGGCCGCGCGGAAGCTGATGACGCCCGGGCTGCTTGATCGCATCTCGGAGCAGGCGATCCGGGACTTTGTGGCGGGCCCGGCGAGCCACGTGCACAAGGGGGCTGAGGTCGTCGGCGGGCGTCGGCGGTCGGACGGGCGGATGGAGGTGACGCTGCGCCTGACGGTGGAGTACCGCGCCCAGATGGACCCGCACGCCGACGTGCTCGACCGTGTGGTCGTTCTGAAGCGCGAGTTCGGGGAATGGCTGGTGGACGGGCTTCCCGGCCCGGGCGGCGGGGGGTAGGGCGCCCGCGGCTCAATCCCCGCCGAGCTGCGCCAGCAGCTTCTTCGCCTCGTCCGCGGCGGCGCTGTCCTCGTACAGCAGCAGGATATCCCGCAGAATCTCCCGGGCCTTGTCCGGCATCTTGTTGGTGAGGTAGAGCTTGGCGAGGCTGAGCTTTTTGGCCGCGGCGTCGTCGCCGCCGGGGACGGGGTCCTCGGCCTCCTTGGGCAGCTCGATGGCGACGTTCTTGCGCTCGGGGACGATCACGCCGTCAACGGCGGGGGGCTGCCAGGGCAGGGCGCGGGCGGCGTCGGCGATCTCCCGCTTGCTCTGCGCCTCGAGGGCCTTCAGGTCGTCGAGCTTCTTCTTGTAGCCGGCGTAGCGGTCGCGGTTCTTGCGGTACACCTCGCCGGCCTTGTCCTTCGTCTGCCGCATCTGCTTCTCTTCGTCGTCGATCTCGTTTCGCAGGTCCCTCGCTCGCTTATCCAGGTCGCGGGTGCTCTTCTTGTCCGCCTTGCGCTGGTCGATGTCGGCGTTGACGCGGCGCAGCTCGTTCAGCCGGTTGTTGCGATCGCGGAGATGGGAGTTGTACTCGTCGTTGAGCTTCTGGAACTCCCGTTCGGCCTGCTCGCCCTCCTTGCGGAGCGGCTCGAGGTCCTTCTCCGCATCGGCGAGGCGCTGCTCCCAGTTGCGGCGAACGGTGTCCTGCTGCTTGAAGATTTCGCCGGCCGCGTCCCGGCCTTTGCGGAAGGCGTCCTGACGCTCCCAGGCGGAGCGGTGCTTGCGGACGATCTCCGCGATCGCCGGGGGCAGCACGGCGCTGTTGTCCTCGTGCTCCTGCCACGCGAAGG
>CAZMDT010000004.1:0-8393 GCA_964564965.1 uncultured Planctomycetaceae bacterium
AGCCGCCGCACGACGGCGTCCATCGGCACAAGCTTCCCCCGCCCGAGCGCCTTCGCGAGCCGCTCGCGCAGCAGGATCGTCACGTCCTCCGACTGGACGGCCAGGCGCCGAACGCCCCGCTCCCTGGCGACGTCGGCAACGGCCGACGACATGGCCCCCTTGCGCAGATGGATGTCGAGGCCTCGGCACTCGCGCTTCACCTGCTCGCCATAGCGGCCATCGGTGACCAGCACGGCCCAGCGGCGGCCAAGCATGAGAAAGCTGTCCTGGCCGGTGAAGCCCGACAGGTAGGTCACGTCGTCGACCTGGCTGACCAGCAGGGCGTTGGCCTTGCCGGCAACGCTGCGGAGCGCGCGCCGCCGCCGGCGGGCGAGCATCGCGTCGGCATCGAGCATCTTGTGCGTTGCCACGGGCATCCTCCTGCCGGGCACAGCGCCCGGGGCGGGCCGCCTGGCCGGTGAGTATACCACGGGCTCCCCCGGCAGCCCCACCGCTTGCCCAGGCTCCCGCCCCGGGGCGGTCGGCGGCGTTGGAATGGCCGGGGCGCAGATGCTAGACTGACCTCCCACAAGGCAGGCAGCGCCGCCGGTCCGGGCAGGCCGCCCGAGCGCGCGGCGCGGTGAGGAGCAGAACCATGAGAACGGCCAACCCGGCATTGAGCGACAAGGCTTTCAGTCAGGCGGCCGCCTACTCCGCCCACGCGCCGGCCGAGCGCGCCGGCGCCATGACCATCCAGGGCACCATCAACAAGACGGCCATCATGCTGCTGCTGGTCGTGGGCACGTCGGCCGTTTCCTGGACCCTGGCGGCACGCGGCTCCGCCGCCACGATGCCGCTGCTGTTCGGCGGGCTGATCGGCGGGCTGGTGTTCGCCCTGATCACGGTGTTCAGGCCGACGGCGGCGCCGTACACCGCGCCCATCTACGCGCTGTGCGAGGGGCTGTTTCTGGGCGCCATTTCCCTGACGTTCCAGTTGCAGTTCCCGGGCATCGTCGGGCAAGCGGTCGGGTTGACCTTCGGCGTGGCCTTCTGCATGCTGCTGATCTACAAGTTCCGGATCATCCGCGTGACGGAGGGCTTCACGCGGGGTCTGGTAGCCGCCACCGGCGCCATCTGCCTGGTGTACCTCGCCACGATCGTGCTCAACCTGTTCGGCCTGAGCGTGCCATACATCCACGGCAACGGCATCGTCGGCATCGGCTTCAGCCTGTTCGTCGTCGTGATTGCCGCCCTGAACCTCGTGCTGGACTTCAACCTGATCGAGCGCGGCGCGGAGGCCGGCATGCCGAAGTACATGGAGTGGTACGGCGCGTTCGGCCTGATGGTCACGCTCATCTGGCTCTACATCGAAATCCTGCGCCTGCTGGCCAAGCTGAGCAGCCGGCGGTAAGCAAGCGCCGGGGGCGTCCCAGAATGACCTGGACAAGGGGCATCGCCTTTGCGGGCGGCATGCTGCCGGTCCTGGCGGCCGGCGGGGTGCTGCTGTGCCACGCCCTGGCCGCCGCGGGGCCGGCGGACCGCACGAGGGTCGCCGGGCTGGAGGCGATCATCCCCAGGCTCAAGCCGCTGCACCGCCCGCTCGAGGAGCCGAAGCCCGGCGACTGGCTTCACGAGCATCGAGAGCCCGGGCAGACGTTTCGGCAGTACGTCGACTCACGCCCGGTCGTGGCGGACGCCAAGCGCAAGGTCATCTACATCCAGCCGCTCGGGAAGTTCAGTGCCGCGCAGCGGAAGACCGTCAAGCTCACGGCGGACTTCATGGGCCGGTGGTTCCAACTGCCGGTGAAGGTCCGCAAGGACGTGCCGCTGTCGGCGATCCCCTCCTCGGCGCGCCGGGTCCATCCGTCCTGGGGCGACAGGCAAATCCTGACCACCTACGTACTGGACAAGGTGCTGAAGCCCGACCTGCCGGCCGACGCGTTCGCGTGCATCGCGTTCACGACGTCGGACCTCTGGCCGGGGCCGGGGTGGAACTTCGTCTTCGGGCAGGCCTCGCTGCGCGAGCGCGTCGGCGTCTGGAGCATCTACCGCAACAGCGACGCCGACGCCGGCGAGGCGGCGTTCCGCCTGTGCCTCATCCAGACGCTCAAGACCGCCGTCCACGAGACCGGGCACATGGCTTCGATGCTGCACTGCACCCGCTACGAGTGCTGCATGTGCGGCAGCAACCACCGGGCGGAGTCGGACCGCCGGCCGCTCTGGCTGTGCCCGGAGTGCGTGGCCAAGGTCTGCTGGGCCTTCAAGGCGGACCCCATCGAGCGCTACCAGAAGCTCGCCGCCTTCTGCCGGGAGCACGGCCTCAGGACCGAGGCCGACTTCTACAGCAGGTCCGTCCGCGCCCTCGGGGGCGAGGTGCCCCCGGCGCCCACCACCCAAATAGCGGAGTAGGCCCCCGGGCCCGCCGGTTGCAGGACAGCGCGCGGCAGCGCTACAATTCGGTGAAGGTGAGGTACAAGATGTCCGAGGCGACAGCGATGCAGCTCGACGACGAATTGCGACAGAAGATGCGCGGCTGCGTGGAAGCCCTGCGCGGGCTGAGGAGCGTCGCGGTGGCGTTCTCGGGCGGGGTGGACAGCAGCCTGCTGACGGCGCTGGCTGTTGAGACGCTCGGGCGGGAGAACGTCGTGGCGGTAATGGCCGTCAGCTCGCTGTTCCCGCAGCGGGAGCGGCGCGCGGGCGAGCGGCTGGCGAAGCGCCTGGGCGTCGAACTCCTCACCGTCGAGACGCCGCAGCTTGCCGACGCGACCTTCACGGCCAACCCGACCGACCGCTGCTACTACTGCAAGACCCACCTCCTGTCGGAGCTGAAGGCCGTCGCGGGGCGGCGCGGCCTGGGCGCCGTGGTCACGGGCACGAACGCCTCGGACCTCGGCGACTACCGGCCCGGCATGCAGGCGGAGGAGCGCATGGGAGCTAGGCGTCCGCTGCTCGAGGCGGGCCTGACGAAGGATGACATCCGCAGCGTCTCGCGGGCACTTGATCTGGCGGGGTGGGACCGCCCCTCGCTCGCCTGCCTGGCCAGCCGCATCCCGTATGGCGATCCGATCACGCCCGAGAAGCTCAAGCGGATCGAGCAGGCCGAGGACGTGCTGTTGGGGCTCGGGCTGTCGCAGTGCCGCGTCCGGGATCACGGCCCGATCGCCCGCGTCGAGGTCCCCCTCGATGAGATCGGCGAGGTCCTCGCACACCGGCAGGAGCTGCTCGACGCGCTCCGCCGGCTCGGCTACACCTACGTCGCGCTCGACCTGGCGGGCTTCCGTAGCGGGTCGATGAACGAGGGACTCCCACGCACCTCAGCGCCCGCCGACGACTGAAGCCCCTTCCGCGTATGCCCGGTCGCCCTTCGGCAGCCAGGTGATCTTGGGGCTCGACAGCTTCTGCGGGCCGCGCCGGGCATCCCGGTACGTCAAGGTGGCATCGGCGGCCGGCTCGCCCGGCAGGCTGCCCCAGAGGGTTACCCTGTCGCCCTGCGGATCGCGCGCCCGCCGCTCGTAAAGCCCGCGCTGGGCCGTCGCCTCGCCCTTGCCCTCGATGCTCACGTAGACCTGCCTGACCACGCTGACCTGGCGGAGATTGCCGATCCGCACGCCGCCGAACGTCTCGGATTGCGGCTCCCCGCCGCCCGAGGGCTCGAGGAACTCCACGGTGAGCTTCTGGCAGCTCAGGCCGATCGACTCGCCCACCGTCAGCTCGCCCCATGGTGGGACCCTCAGCCGTTCCGCCAGCACCACCCGGTTGCCGCTGACGAACCGCATGGCCACGTCGCCCGTCGCCGTCGCCGATCGCTCCGCCTGGAGCAGTTCCATCTGGGCCGCGACCGCCCCCCCCGCGCGAGTGGCGGGCAGGTCGCGCCATTCCAGCGTCATCTGCCACGGCCGGCTGACGTCCATGCTCGCCCCGGCGCCGTTGCCCGACGGCTGCGTGGCCGCCCGGCCACCTTCCGGCGGACGGTAGTCCTCGGCCACGAGCGTCCCGCGACCCGTCGACAGGACGCGCCCCGTCCTGGTGTCGTATTCCATCTGCTCGCCGGTGACCTGCATCCGCCGCAGCAGCCGTCCCTGCTCGTCGGCCTCCCGGCGCCGCAGAAGAACGCCCCCGTCGCCGCGAATCTCCCGGATGCGCCGCTTGCTGTACTCGGCCATCTCAAACCCCAGGCCGCGGTCGTCGGCGGCGCGGGGCGCCCGCCCACTCGCCGGCTGGGTCGTCGCCGGAAGCTCCTCGAACCACAGCCGCATCCGCTCGCACTCCACGTGGTCCGTGGCGCTGTCCAGCTCGACGTCGCCGACGAAGTCGGCGTAGTTGCGCTGGCCGAAGTATTGCATGCTCTTCGTCCAGGCGAGGTCGATCTGGCGCGGCTCCGTGAGTTCACGCCCGCCCAGGTCCCTTTGCGTGAGGAACTCCAGCCGGCCGTCGCCGGTCACCCGGACCTCCAGCTCCCGCGTTCCGGCGGCACCGGCGACCTCGTAGATGTTGATCTCCCGCCCCCACAGGACATTATCGCCGAGGGCAATCCGCGCCAGTTGCCCCCCATCGCCGCTGGTGGCCCTCCGGCCGAACAGCGTCGCCTTGCGCGTCAGCAGGTTGCTGATGAGCCGGTCGGCCGTCGCGGTGAGCACCCGCTCGCCGCGCCGGTCGGTCAGGTGGACGTTGCCGGCCGCGTCGACCGACACGGGGCGAACGCGCGCGGCGCCTGGGGCCGCCTCCTCCGGCGCCTCCTCGAACGCGACAACGGCCTCGTCCGCACGAATGTCGCTACCCCCCTGCTGCGCCACGACGTTCCCCCTGGCGAAGGCCTTCGCCGGATACGCCGCACCCTCGCGCCCCCGGGCCATCGTCACCGTCAGCGCGTTGCAGTCCACGAAGTCCTCCGTGCCGGCGCGCCTCAGCCGGACGTCCCCAACGAACGTAGCCGTCTCAAGCACCTCCCGCCGGACGCTCCGCCCGTCGCGCCCGCGCTGCTCCTCCGTCTTGAACAGCGCCACGACCGAATCGCGCCAGGTGATCCTGTCCACCTCGCCGGCCGGACGGGTGGCGGCGGGCGCCTCGGCCGCACGCGCTGTCCCGCGCTCGCCCCCTCGCAGCCCGGCCCCCGGGCTGGTCATCTCGCCCGGCCCCCTCAGCACGGCCTCGCCCCTCAGGCGGTCGAACCGGGCCTCACCCCTGCACACCATCCGCGAGCCATCCGCGAGGGCCATCACCACGGGCCTGTCCTCGCCCGCCGTGAGCGTCCCCTGCTCCACAGCCGGCCCGCCGTCGGCCGGGGCGTCGTCATGCCGGAACGTGAACGCCTCGCACGTGGCCGTGGTCTTCCCGTCCGTGATGACCGCCGGTTCCTCGGCCTGGGCCTGCCCCCGGATGATGAACCGCTTGCCCGAGGGCTTGGCGACGCGGCCGACGGGCTGGAGGATGAGCGGCCCGGTCCAGGTGACGACCATGGTCGTGGGCTTGGGCGTTGGCGGCTGGGCAGGCGGCCTGGGCGCGCGTTCGGTTTCGGCGGACGGCGGCCTGGGGGCCTCCCGCTGCTTCCCGGGCTTCGGCGGCGCCGTCGGCTCCCGGTCGCGGAAGCCACGGCCCCAGTCGAACTGCAAGGACATCTGCCGGGCCCCGCGGATCAGCCGGTCGCCGGACACCACCCGAACGTTGTCGAACACCCGGGCAAGATACACGTTCCGCTCCTCGGGCGGGGCCGGCCCCGTCGCGGCGGCGGCGGGTCTCGGGGTGACGGGTTTCGTCGCGGCGGGCGGCTGCGGACGGGCGGGCGCGGCACCCGGCGCCGGTGCCTCGGGGCCCGCGGGCCTGCCCGCCGGCAGCGACACGAGGTTCACGTCGGCGGGAACGCGCTTCACCACGATCCGCTCGCCCTGCTCGATCCGCAGCAGCTCCAGCTCGCGCGGCGCCTCCCGCCATTCGATCTTCAGGCCGCGACCCACGATGTCGGCCTCGGCGGATTCGAGCGTGACGCGGCTGCTGGTCTTGACGGACAGCAGCTCGTTGTCGAACTCCACGTCGTCCATGCGGATTCGGATCCGATCTTCGGGGCGCTCATCGAGCGGCGTGCGCTGGGCGGCGGTGAAGCGGTCGATATCGATCTTCACGTCGCCGGACAGGGCCACCTTGGTCGGGGGGTTCTCGCCGGTGCCGTCAGTGCGGATGGTGCCGGTCCGGGCCAGGATGTACACCCGCTGCCCGCCCTTCAGCCACAGCTCGATGTCCGGCTTCTCCACACGGTAGCTCTGCTCGTCGATCTTCTCCCAGCGTTCGGCCTTGTAGACGCTGCGGAGGTGGTGCTGCTGGTCGCGGCGCACGATGAAGACGCCCCGGCCGCGCCGCGGCGGCTCGAACTTCTCCCCGACGGGCGCCTCGCCGGCGGACGCCTCGAAGCTGCCCGCCCCCGGCGTGGCGGCGTTGGGCTCGCCCGGCAGCGGCACCTCCGTGGCCAGGCGATAGCCGTAGAAAGCCAGCAGCAGCGCGGCGAACGTCCCCAGCAGCAGGAGGATGCGCCGCTTCATCGTGGGGTGTCCCCCTTCGCGGGCAGGTAGCGCGCCATCACGGCGTCCCACAGGCCCGTGTTCTTCAGGATCATCTCGATGACCTCGCGAACGCAGCCGCCGCCGCCCGGCGCTCCGGTGACGTGGTCCGCCCGCAAGCGGACCTCCTCAGCGGCGTCGGCCGTCGCCACGGCGAACCCGCAGCGGACCATCATCGGCAGGTCGGTCAGGTCGTCGCCGATGACCGCCGTCTGCGAAGGCGACACCCCCAACGCCGCCAGCACGTCCTGGTAGGCGGGCAGCTTGTCCTTCGCCCCCAGCCGCACGGCGTCCACGCCCAGCTCCTCCGCCCGCCGCACCACCGCCGCCGACTCCCGCCCGCTGATCAGGGCGAGCTTCTTGCCCACGCGCCGCCAGTACTTCATCCCCGAGCCGTCGCGGACGTTGAACGCCTTGATCTCCTCATCCCGCCCGAGGTAGACGATGCTGCCGTCCGTGAGCACGCCGTCCACGTCGAGCACGAGCAGCTCGATGTTGGCGAAGTCAGTCTTGTCCATCGGTCACCGTCTTGACGCCGAGCAGGTCCTGCACGTCGATGATGCCGACGGGGCGATGGCCCTCGTCGAGAACGGGCAGCTCGTCGATGCGGTACCGGTTGAACATCGCCAGGGCCTCGCTGGCGAGGTCGCCGAGGTGCACGTGCTTCGGCTCGCGGGTCATGAACTCGCCCACCGGGCGGGCCAGCGGGTCCTCCCCGCGATGCGTCAGCAGCACGCGGCGCAGGTCGGCGTCGGTCAGCAGGCCGCTGAGCCGGCCGTCGCCGTCGACCAGCAGCATCGCCCCGGGGCGGCGGGGTGTCTTCTCGGCCGCCGCGAGGGCGTCGCCCAGCGCCGCCGATTCCGACGCCAGCGCGAGCCGCTCGCCACGACGGAAGGTCATGGCGTCCTCAACCTTGAGCAGTTGCCGCCCGAGCGCCCCGGCCGGATGGAACACCGCGAAGTCCTCCGGGCCGAACCGGCGCATCTGCATCACCGTCAGCGCCAGCGCGTCGCCGAGGGCCAGCATGCACGAGGTGGACACCGTCGGCGCCAGCCCCATGGGGCAGGCCTCCTCGACGCTGCCGTAGCAGATGGTGATGTCCGCGTGCCGGCCGAGGGGCGAGTCCGCCGACCCCGTCACCGCGATCAGCTTCGCCCCGCGGGACTTGATGTGGTCGAGCAGACGGACGATCTCCTCGGTCTGGCCGCTGTGGGACAGCGCGATGGCGACGTCCTGCCGCTGAAGCCGCCCAAGGTCGCCGTGCAGCGCTTCCACCGGGTGCAGGAAGATGCTCTGGGTGCCGGTGGAGGCGAAGGTGGCGGAGATTTTCAGGCCGATGATTCCAGCCTTGCCGATGCCCGTGAGGACGACCTTCCCCTCGCAGCGGAAGACGGCCTCGGCGGCGGCGGCGAAGGCCTCGCCGATGGCGTCGGCGAGCTTGGCGACGGCGCGGCCCTCGACCCGCAACGTCTGGCGGGCCAGGTCGAGATGCTCCTGTTCGAAGCTCAACCTGTTTGCGTTAGCCTTTGCATGAAAAGCGGTTAGGTTCCATTCCGCCCTTGGCCCGACAGCCTGGCGCCCACAGCGGCGAGCGGCGGGCGCCCCCCGGCCGGGCAGGTATCCCTGGCCGCGCGCATTATGCTTGTTCGCCGCCGGGCCGTCAAGTAAAAGGACCGGCGGGCATGTTCACCGAAGAGCAGATATACCGCATCCTGCTTACCACTCCCACGCTGCTGCTAAGCCTGGTGATCCACGAGTACGCCCACGCGCGGACCGCGCTGGCCTTCGGCGACCCGACGGCCAAACGCGAAGGCCGCGTCACCCTCAACCCCCTCGCGCATCTCGACCCCATGGGCACGCTGGTGC
>CAZMDT010000004.1:8403-11434 GCA_964564965.1 uncultured Planctomycetaceae bacterium
TGACGCAGTTCATCGGGTGGGCTCGCCCGGTGCCCGTGAACCCGAACAACCTGGAGCCGCGGCGGCTCGGGGACATCATGGTCTCGCTGGCCGGCCCGATGAGCAACCTGGCGCTGGCGGCCGTGTGCGGGCTGACCCTCCGGGCGATGCTCGTCTGGGAGTCGCAGCCCGTCGAGAACACGGTGCTCCGGTACGTCTACTTCGTTCTGTTCATGACCATGTTGGCGAACATCGGCCTGTGCGTGTTCAACCTCATCCCACTGTTCCCGCTCGACGGGCACCACATCGCGCGGGAATCGCTGCCGAGCACGGAATCCCGGATGCGCTTCATGCAGTGGCAGAGGCGCTACGGAGGCGTGGTCCTGCTGGTGATCGTCTTCGTGCCCAGGCTTGCGTCGGTGGTCCTGAAGCGCGACGTGTTCGACCCCGTCGGATGGCTGTTCACCCATGCGGCCAGGGCGGCCATTGAGCTTCTCGATCTGTGGCCGGTGGCCGGGGTGGTGCGGTACATCTGGCAGTAGCGGCCCCGGCGTCAGGCCACCTCGGCATTCCGCGAGCCGGCGATCCGCTCCTCCGCGACCTCTTCGGCCGCGAGGTGCCGCCTGAAGAACGCCACCGTCCGCCCCGTGTATTCCTCCGGTGCAACGATCGCCGACTGGTTGTGCTTGGCGCCTTCGACGACCCAGAGGTACTTCGGCGAGGGGGCCACGCCGTGCAGCAGGCGGGTCTGCTCCACGTCGATGTAGCTGTCGCGCTGGCCGTGGATGAAGAGGATCGGCCGGGGCTGCATCTCCGCCAGCGCTTTTCCGACAGACGGATACCGGCATCCCATTCGCGGCTGGGCGAAGCGCATCAGCAGCCAGTACAGCATCCGCCAGAACCCGTCCGGGTGGTTCTCGTACAGCAGCTTCACCCGCGCGAAGATGTACGCCCACCGCTTCATGTACGCCACGAGGGTGGTGTCCGTGCTGAAGGCACCGTCGCAGACGATGGCCCGGATGTTCGGGTCCGTCGCCGCCGCCAGAAGCCCCGCCCCCGCGCCGCGCGAAATGCCGAACACGCCCACCTCCGCCGGCCGCCCCTCGGCCGCCAACCGCGATTCCACATACGCGCACGCCCCCAGAACGTCCTCCATGTCCTTGTCCGACGGCCACTGGAGCGGACGATACCGCCGCCCGCAACTGCTCTCGCCGTGGCCGCGGAAGTCGAAGCTGAACACGTCGAACCCCGCCTCGACCAGCGGCCGCGCGTACCGCCCGCAGCCGTACATGTCTGAGCCGAACTCGTGGCAGAAGACAACCGTGCCCTTGTACGGCCCGCGTGCCGCCACGTGCATCCCCCGCAGGCTCGTGCCGTCGAAGCTTCGGAAACGAGTCACCTCGCCGTAGATCGGGCGGAAGTCCACCGGGCCGAGCGCCTGCGGCGGGGGCGTGTCGCAGAAGATCGTCAGGCAGATCCGCACGTACTTCGCCAGCAGCCAGACCACGAAGCCCGCCAGCGACAGGCACGTCAGCGTGATCGCCAGCGCCGCCCAGTGCCGCCCCACCCACCACGCCGCCAGCATGTCAGTCGTCAGCCCGAGAATCATGCGCCGCCCTGCCGCACGCGCCGCGGGAGTTCCGCCCGAGCGTGCCGGGGGAATGATATGGCAGGCCGTACGCGACCGTCAACGGAACGCCTCGGCCGGCGCCGGGCGCCCTACGCCGCGGGCTGGTCGGCCTGAAGGCTGCGAACCTCGTGGAGCGTCGGCATGGCCGACTGGGCGCCGAAGCGCGTGCAGGCGAGCGCCCCGGCGGCGTTGGCGAACAGCGCGGCGGTTCGGAGCTTGTGCCCGGAGGCGACGGCGACGGCGAGGGCGGCCGTGAACGCGTCGCCCGCGGCGGTGGTATCGACGATCTTGACCTTGTAGGCCTTGGCGCGCGCGATGTGCCCGTCGGCGCAGACCACCAGTGAGCCGCGTGCTCCGAGCTTGAGGACGGCGGCCTTGGCGCCGCGGGCGATGAGGTCGGAGGCGATGTTCTTGTCGGCGCGTTCGTCGTCTCCGGCCTTCTTGCCGGTGATGCTTTCGGCCTCGGCGACGTTGGGGGTGATGATGTCCACCTCGCAGAGCCCCTCGGGCATGACGCGCGGGGCCGGCGCCGGGTCGAGCACGGTCCGGCAGCCGTGGCGCCGCGCCAGGTCGATCGCCGCGAGAACCGTCGGCAGCGGCAGCTCGAGCTGGAGCAGCACGGTATCGGCCCGCTGGAACAGCTCGCGCCGGCTGAACACGTCGTCGGGCATCAGCCGGTGGTTGGCGCCGCTGGCCACCACGATGCTGTTTTCCCCCCGCGAATCCACGAGGATCATCGCCACGCCCGTGGCGATGCCCTCGGTGCGGAGGCAGTGCTCGGCGTCGATGCCCTCGGCGGCGAGGCACGCCGGCAGCGCCTCGCCGAAGGCGTCGTGCCCGACGCGCCCGAGGAAGGCCACCTTCGCCCCCAGGCGCGCGGCCGCCACCGCCTGGTTGGCGCCCTTGCCCCCCGGGCTGGTGAGGAAGCCGCTGCCGAGCACCGTCTCCCCCGGCGCCGGCATCCGCGGGGTGCGCACGGCGAGGTCCATGTTGATCGACCCGACAACGAGAATGCTCGGTTGGTCGGACATGCGGAGTTCCTGCGCCGCAGCGGCGGGTGAGAATACCACCGCGGCGGCGCGAAGGTCAACGCGCGTCCCGCCGGGCCGGGGCGCCGCGGGCTCAACTGCCGGTGGAGCGGTAGTGGCGAACACCGATCCGCCACACCTGAAGGCACACGAGCATGAACGCCACGCCGATCGCCGGGGCCGCGCACTGGAACCACCGCGGCGTCCCCAGGGCCCCGTCCCGCCGCCCGAGGATCGCGATCGCCGGGAAGTAGCTCACGCACGCCAGCGGCACCACGAACGTGAAGAACCTGCGGAACCACGGGCGGTAGATCGACAGCGGATACTGGGCCGTCTCGCGCCCGCCGTCGGTCACCGTGTTCATCAGCTCCAGCGTCTCGACGGTCCAGAACGA
>CAZMDT010000004.1:11444-28327 GCA_964564965.1 uncultured Planctomycetaceae bacterium
GGCGTAGAGCACGAACAGGCCGTAGAACAGGCACGCCCCGCCGAGGACGGCGAAGGCGGTGAGGGCGACGCGGCCGACGGTCCAGGCGACGTCGAGGGCGGCGGCGGCCCAGAGGAGGACGATGAGCCCGCAGACGAGCCGGGCGAGGCGGGCGGCCTGCCACTCGCGGGCCGCCACCTGGAAGGCGGCGCTTCGCGGACGGAGGAGCACGCGGTCGAACTGGCCGCTGCGGACCATGCCCGAGAAGCTGTCGAACCCGCGCCCCAGGCCCTCGGCCAGGGCGAACGCGGTGGAGATCAGACCGTAGAACAGGGCGACCTCCGCCAGGCGCCATGTCCGCAGGCGGCCGAAGCGGTCGAACAGCACCCAGATGGCCGCGAGGTCCGCCACGGCCGTGACGAACCGCCCGGCCGTCAGCATGGCGAACGAGGCGCGGTACTGCATCTGGCTGCGGATGGCGACGCCGACGTAGCGGAAGTAGAGGCGGATGGCGTCCAAGGCTAGCCCCCCTGCACGACGATGCGCCGGGCCGCCCGGGCGAGCAGCCACCGGCCGAGGACGACCAGCGCGGCCATCCAGGCCGCCTGGTGCGCGATCGCCGGCAGCAGCCCCGCCAGCGGAATGTGCCCGGCAAAGAAGCGGAACGGCACGTCGGCAATGCCGCGGAGCGGCAGGATCGTCAGCACCGGCTGGAGCCAGTCGGGCCAGAGGGGCAGCGGCACCACGTGCCCGCCGAGCAGGAACAGCATCGCCGAGGCGGCCATGCTGATGCCGGCGCCGCTGAGGGTCCAGAACATGCTGATGTTGATAAGCACGGTGACGGCCGAGGTGAGCGCGACGGCCCCGGCGAGCAGCACGCAGAAGCCGGCAAGGTGCGCCCATCCCGGCCAGGTGAGCCAGCCGGCGGCGGAGGAGCCCCGCCAGCGCCCCGAGCGCGCCGGGACGGCGCTCGGCCACGCGGAAGGTCTTCACGAGGTCCTCCACGGCGATCTGCGGCATCGGCGCTCCGGGCGGAGCCGGGGGCACGCGCGGGCGGGGGGAGGCGGCGTGCCTATACCTACCCCCGTCGGCGCTGTCAACGCCGCGCCCGGCCGCGGAATGCTCTCGGCGCGATCTGCGGGCGAGGCCGCGGAGATGACCGGCTGCCGGAGGCGGGGCTACTGGCCCGTGACGGTCACGAGGCAGCGGCGCGAGCGCGGGCCGTCGAACTCGCAGAAGAACACCGCCTGCCACGTCCCCAGCGTCAGCCGCCCGTCCGCGAACGGAATCGACCGGCTGCACCCCACCAGTGAACTCTTCACGTGCGCCGCCGAGTTGCCCTCGCCGTGGCGGTAGACGTCCCGGCTCCACGGCACGGCCGCGTCCAGGGCCGCCAGGATGTCGTGCACGACGGCGGGGTCGGCGTTTTCGTTGATGGTGACGCCGGCCGTCGTGTGCGGCACGTAGACCGTCGCCACGCCGTTCGCGAGGCCGGAACGCTTCACCACCGCGGCCACCTGGGAGGTGATGTCGATCATCTCGTCGCGGCCGCGCGTTCGCACGTCGAAGCCGGCAGGTTTCATCGTGGCCTCCGTCAGTCGCCGGCGCCGGGCGCGTCGACATCGCCGGGGGCGGGCAGGTTGCAGAGCCTCTCAAACGCTCGGCAGATGGCGTCGATGTTCTCCACCGGCACATCGGGGCCGCACTCGGCCAGCAGCGTCAGCCCGCCGGCTGGGTCGTTCAGCGCCTCGAACGCCTCGCCGACGTGGTCCTCGATCTGCGACGGCGTGGCGAAGGGGAACATCTGCCGGTCGAGGTCGAGATCGATGGCGACCTTGCCCTTGGCCTGGCGCCGCAGGCCCTCCAGGCCGTTGGCGCGGATCTGCGGGTTCAGCACCCGCACGCCGACTTCGATCAGGTCGCCGATGATGGGCAGGACGTGCCCGTCGGTATGCAGGTACACCGGCACGCCGGCGTCACGGCAGAGCCCGAGCATCCGCTCGTACGACGGCCTGATCCACCGCCGCCACATGTCGGGGCTCATCGGCAGCGAGCTTTGCAGGCCGAGGTCGTCGCCGAACCGCATGAACTCCGCCCCGCACTGGAGGTACTTGCGGATGACGGTGACGTTGTAGCCCTCCACGATGCGGATCAGCTCGTGCAGGCGCGGCTCGCCGGTCGCGAGGTCGATCATCAGGTTCTCGAAGCCGCGGAGGTAGTAGAGCTGCATGTAGAAGAACCCGTGCTCGAGCCCGCCGCCCCCGGCCAGGTCGCCCCGCGCCTTCGCCGCGGCGAGGTCCGCCCGCACCTTGCCCCAGTCCTCGCGCGGGCCCCACTTGCCTTCTGTGAGCGGGTCCGGCGGGCGGTAGTCATCGAGGGCGGCCCAGTCCTCCAGCGGGTGCCCGACCACCTGCCCAGTGAGCCCGGCCTGGATCGTTTGCCACGTGCATCCCCAGCGGTCGAGGTGCCGCCCCAGCCGCTGCCTGGCGTCGGCGATTTCGTCGTAGTCGCGGCAGCCGGCACGGAAGCCCGGGAACACCTTCGGGTGGGCGAGGAGGAGGTTCTCGAGGCCCTCGCGGTGGCGGATCCACGTGGCCGGAAGGAAGTTCACACTGCACGGCGTCCACTCCGGGTGGTCGAAGCAGATTGCTTTCAGGTAGTTGGCCGTGTGCCGGTTGCGTCCGGCGTAGTCGATCATGTGTCCGCTCACTTAGGCTCGAGCACCCCGCCGGCGTCGCGGATCGCCTGCTGAAGCGCCCCCACGTCGATCGCCCGCACGTCGCCTTCGGGAAGCGCCATCGCCGCGGCGTGGCCGGCGGCCTGGCCGATGCACATCACCGTCGGCATGATCCGCAGGCTCGAGTGCGCCTCCACGTCCGCCGAGATCGACCGCCCGGCCACCAGCACGTTTGCCAGGCCCTTCGGCGTCAGGCAGCGGTAGGGAATCTGGTAGTACCCGCCCGGCGGCATGCCCTGAAGGTTCGTCTGGTTCTGCTTGTCGCCGTGGATGTCGATGCCGTACGAGCAGCACGCCACGGCATCGTCGAACCGCCGGCAGCTCTTCCAGTCGTCGTACGTCAGCACGGCCTCGCCCATCACCCGCCGGCTCTCGCGGATGCCGATGTGGCAGCCGGTCTTCACCAGGTAGCATCGCTCGTAGCCGGCGACGTGCGCGCGCAGCCACGCCACGAAGTTCTCCACCCGGCGCCGGCCCTCGATTTCGGCGGCCGTCAGGTCGAACGGGTCCGTCGTGCTCAGGCCCGACACGCGGATGGCGTTGAAGTGCGCCCAGCCCTTGTCGGGCTTCTTCCGGAAGGTGCTGAGGTTCAGGTTCAGCAGGGGCGGGTCGTCGGCGGCGCCCCGCTTGCACCGCTCGCGGAGCGTGTTGCGGTCGGGCGCGCGGTCGAGGTCCACGCCGCCGACGACGAACTTGGTGGTCATGGGCATGACGCGGCCGGCGTCGGTCCCGAACCGGACGTCGGCCCCGGCGCGGGCGGCGAGCAGGGCGTCGCCGGTGGAATCGACGAAGACCTTGCCCGTCACGCGGAGCGGCCCGCCGTTGTGGGCGAAGGCGGCGGCGACGACGCGCCCGTCGCGGGCCTCCACGTCGAACAGCGCGGCGTGGAAGATCACCTGCGCGCCGGCCTCCGCGGCCAGCTCGTCGAGGACGACCTTCGCCGCCTCGTCGTCGAAGCTGACGCACGGCCCGTCCTCGGCGGCGCCGCGGGCGATGAGCCGCTCGCACAGCTCGCGGAACACGCCGGCGTTCACCACCTTGCGGCGGCCCTCGGGGCCCGCCGAGGTCTCGTGCGGCATGAACGGGCAGACCATCATCGTGGTCATCCCGCCCCCCAGGCACCCCTCGCGCTCCAGCAGCAGCGTCTTCGCGCCGCCGCGCGCCGCCGCGACGGCCGCTCCCACGCCGCCGGGCCCCCCGCCCGCCACGATCACGTCGTAGTCGTCGATGTTTCGCATGGCCTCTGCTCCGGTTCGGGTGATGTGGGCATTCTATCGGGCGGGCCGGGCCGTGCAAGCGCGGGCGCGCGTCGGGGGCTCCGGGATCCCCGGGCGAGCCGATGGGCGCGCAAGAAAGAGCCGCGACCCCGGCGCCCGGGGATCGCGGCTCGTGTGGTTTCGTTGCGGCGGGTTCCGGTGTGGGCCGGGAGCTATCTGCGCAGGCGGCGGCGGAGTCGGCCGGCCACGGCGCCGAGGCCGATCAGCACCGCCGTCATCGTCAGCGGCTCGGCGATGACGGGCGTGTTCAGGCGGAACAGGTGCGGCGAGCCCCCCGCCAGGTCCGCGTTGCCGATGGCGTAGCCGGTGTCGCTGATGTCGCAGAGGCTGTAGAGCGTCCAGCCGGCGCCGTTGAGGATCAGGTCGTTCACGTCGTAGGTCACGCCGTCTTCGTAGAGGAAGGCGCGGTAGTCGCCGCCGGCCGTCGTCGCGGACCGCCCCACGACCTGCCCGAGGTTGTTCACCGCGTAGGCCTCGCTGCTCGGCCCGCCCAGCCGCGGCAGCTCCGTGATCGTCTCGGGGTCGGCCACGCCGTCGCCGTCGCTGTCCGTCCACATGACGGCCACGTGACCGCTGCTCATCCCCCCGACCTTCGGGTCGAAGTCGATCCGCCCCACCACCGTGCCCGCGTCGTTGATCCCGAACGCCATGCCCTGGTTGTAGTCGTGGGTCTCCGTGTCGGGCAGGAAGCCGAGGTCAACCATCCCCGTGGCCTCGCTCCAGACGAACGGGTGTCCCGCCGAGTCGCCGCAGATCACGTCGTTGGCGTTGATGTCTCGGCCGTCGCTCTCGCCGCTCGGCCCGAGGCTCCCGAGCGGCGTGATCTCGCCGGCGTCCATCACGTGGTCGGCGTTCTGGTCCTTCCACAGGAACGCGCTGTAGACCCAGTTGGGGTCGGCGGAGTAGCCGGTCATGTGCCCGCTACTGTTGATGGCCTCGCAGGAGGCCTCGCCCCCGCCGAAGGGAATGCCGGCCTCGTGCACCTCATCGGCCACGCCGTCGGCGTTGCTGTCCGTCCAGACCACGGCGGGATACGTCTCGGCGGTGCTCTTGGGCACGCCGTCGCCGTTGCCGTTTTCCACGATCTTTTCGGCGCTGCCGCAGACGACGCCGGCGTCGTTGATGTCGCAGGCGGCCTCATCCTGGCCGCCGAGACCCACCAGGGGATAGAACGTGCCCGAATCCCACGCCATGGCGCGCCAGGTGCCGTCCGTGGCATCGCGGTAGCCGCCGACGACCTGGCCGAGGTTGTTGACGGCGCCGGGGTTGATGTCCTCCCAGTCGCCCTGCTCCGTGGGGCCGAGGTCGAGAATCACGAACGACGGCGCCGCCACGGCCGTGGCGGCAGACATCAAGGCCACGACGAGAACGCTACACAACTGCCTGACAGATGAACACATGAGCGGGGTCTCCTTTTACGTTTCTCCTTTGGCCGCCGACCGGCCGGGGGCGGGGCGGCAACTCAAGCAAAGACCCTAGCGTCTGCTGCCCCGCTTGTCAAGCCCCCGGTGAGAATTTCTCACGGGAGCCCTGGCAGGCGAAGACGTTGGCGGCGTGCCGGGCGAATGCGGGCGGAACGGCATGCCCAGGGCAGCGGGGTGGGGCAGGCCCGCCGCCGGCGGATGCCCGCGAGAGGCCATGGCGCTTGGTGGGCAGGCATGCCCACCATGGCACGCCTAGCGGCGCAGTCGGCGGCGGAGTCGGCCGGCCGCGGCGCCGAGGCCGATCAGCACCGCCGTCATCGTCAGCGGCTCGGCGATGACGGGCGTGTTCAGGCGGAACACGTGAGGCGATCCCCCCGCCAGGTCGGCGCCGCCGACGACGTAGCCGGTGTCGCTGATGTCAACGGCGTAGTAGATCGTCCACCCGGCGCCGTTCAGGATCAGGTCGTTCAGGTCGTACGTGACGCCGTCTTCGTATAGGAAGGCATGCCGGGAGTAATCGCCGCCCCCCGCGATCCGCGAGTCCCCGACGATTTGCCCGAGGTTGTTGACCGCAAAGGCCATGCTGCTCGGCCCGCCCAGGCGCGGAAGCTCCGTGATCGTCCCGGGATCAGCCACGCCGTCGCCGTCGTTGTCCGTCCACATGACGGCCACCTGGCCCGACCCCAGGCCGTACACGCCGGGCTGAGGCTGATAGCCGATGAATCCGACGACGGTGCCGTCGTCGTTGATGCCCCTTGCCTGCCCCGACTGGTAGTCATGGGTGGCCGTATCGGGCAGCAGGCCGAGGCCGACCATGCCCGTGGCCTCGCTCCAGACGAAGGGATGGTTCTTCCCGTCATCGCCGGTCGCCTCGCCGCAGACCACGTCGTGGGCATTGATGTCTGCGGCGTCGGAGTCGCCCCCCTCGCTGAGGGATCCCAACGGCGTGATCTCGCCGTCATCCATGGTCCAGTTGCCGTTGAGGTCCTTCCACAGGTACGCGCCGTAGGAGCCGTCGGTTGCTTCGGAGTAGCCCGCCACGTGCCCGCTGCTGTTGATGGCGTCCCCGGAGGCGTCGGTCCCGCCGAGGGGAATGCCGGCATCGTGCACCTGGTCGGCGACGCCGTCCGAGTTGCTGTCCGTCCAGACGACAGCCGACCAAGCATCGCCCGTGGCCTCCGGGCCGCTACCGTTGGCCGTCAGCTTGTGCCCGTAGCCGCAGACGGCGCCGGCGTCGTTGATGTCGGATCCGCCCTCATCGTCCCCTCCGAGACCCGGCAGCGGGTGGAACGTCCCGTTGTCCCACACCATGGCGCCCCACGTCGAGTCAGTCGTGTCCCTGTAGTCGCCGACGGCCTGGCCGGCGTTGTTGACGACCCAGAGGGACATCTGTTCCCAGTCGCCCTGCGTGGTCGGCCCCAGGTCGAGGATCTCAAACGTCGGCGCCGCCAGGGCCGGCGAAGCAGACACCAAGGCTATGACCAGAGCACAAGTGAGGCACCTCGCAGGTGAGAACATGGGCAACATCTCCTTTTGCGTTTCTCCTTTGGCCGCCGACCGGCCGGGGGCTGGGCGGCAACTCAGGCAAAGACCCTAGCGTCTGCTGCCCCGCTTGTCAAGCCCCTGGTGAAGATTTCTCACGGGAGCCCTGGCAGGCGAAGACGTTGGCGGCGTGCCGGGCGATTGCCGGCGCCCCGAGACCCCCTGGCGCCCGCCTGTACTAGAGGCCCGAAGCCGCCCCCTGCCACCCGGCCCGAAGCCGCTGCGAGAGGTCCGCGACGATCCCGCCGCACCCATCCCGCTCGGAGACGTTCACGTTCTCGGCGGCGTCCCGATCGTGGTCGTACAGCATCCGCGCCGTCATCGCCCCCGCCTCGTCCGTCCACTCGGTGTAGAGGTAGCGGTCGGTGCGGATGGAGTCCCCCGCATGGAAGCGGCTGAAGACGGCCGCCTTGCCCGGCCGCGACGGGTCCTCAAGCAAGGGCGCCAGGCTCGCCCCTTCCAGGTGCTCGGGCGCCGGCAGGCCGGCCAGGTCGCACAGCGTGGGGTACACGTCCACGAACTCCACGAGCCCCCGCGACGACTTCCCGCCGGCGATGCCGGGGGCGCTGACAATCAGCGGCGCGTTCAGCGACGTGTTGAAGTTGCAGTGCTTGCACCACAGGCCGTGCTCGCCGAGCTGCCAGCCGTGGTCGCCCCAGAAGACGATGATCGTGCCGTCGCGCAGCCCCAGCGCCTCGAGCTGCGCGAGCACGCGCCCCACCTGCGCGTCCGTATAGCTGGTGGCCGCGTAGTAGCCGTGCACGAGCCCGTGGGCCATTTCCTCCGAGACCGGGCCTTCCGCGGGGATGTCGAAGTAGGCGCGCAGCTCGCCCCAGTTGTGCAGCGCCGCCTCGGGGGCGTCCTGCGGGGCGTAGGGGTTGTCCGCGAGCGGAACGTCGTCGCGGGCGTACAGGTCCCAGTACTTCGCCGGGGCGTTGAACGGCAGGTGCGGCTTGACGAACCCCACGGCGAGGAAAAACGGCTCGTCGCCGCGGCTGAGGCGGTCCAGCTCCCCGACGGCGTGGTCGGCCACCTGCCCGTCGCGATACGCGTTGTCCGCCACGTCCGCCTTCTCGAACGGCGGGCCGCGGTGATCGTCCGCCTCGTCCAGCTTGCGGTTCTCGGGCCGCAGGTAGTTCCGCCAGGTCCCCTCGACGGTCGCTTCCCACGGCTCGTCGCACCAGCTTCGCGCGGCCGTGTCCGGACGATGATGGAACACCTTCCCGCACGCGTGCGTGTGGTAGCCGTGGTTGCGGAAGTGCTGGGGCAGCGTGAGGGCGCCGGGGAGGTCCTCGTCGACCCAGGCGTGGTAGGTGACGAAGCGGTCGCGCGTGGGGCGCACGCCGGTGAGCAGGCTGGCGCGCGTGGCGCCGCAGACGGGCACCTGGCAGTAGGCCCGCCGGAACACCACGCCGCGTCCGGCCAGGGCGTCGATGTGCGGCGTGATCATCTGCTCCCGGCCGTAGCAGCCGAGCTGGGGGCGGAGGTCGTCGACGACGAGGAACAACACGTTCGGTTTCGTTTGGCTCACGGGGTTCTCCTATCGGGGCAAGAATACGTGGCCGCGGGCGGATGTCAAACGGCGAAGGGGCAGCAGGCGGAGGCGCTGAACCGTCAGTGCGTGAACCCGCCGGGCGGCGCGGGGCCGACTACGCACCTGCCGGGGCGGCGACGACGTTGCGCGGGGCGCCGCTGAGGAAGGCGTGGATGTTATCGATCGTCGCGCGGATGATCCGCCGCAGCGCCTCCACCGAGTTGAAGGCGTTGTGCGGCGTGATGATGACGTTCGGCATCCGCAGCAGGGCGCTGTTCTGCACGACGGCCCGCAGCGTTTCGACGTCGTAAGTGCTGGACAGCAGCTCGGCCTCCTCGCCGACGGCCGTCTCCGACTCCAGCACGTCCAGCGCCGCCCCGCCCAGGTGCCCGCTCCGCAACGCCTCGATCAGCGCCTGCGGGTCGATGAGCCCGCCGCGCGCGGTGTTGACGATGATGGCGCCCTGGCGCGTCTTGCTGAGCGCCTCGGCGTCGATGACGTGGCGCGTCCGGTCGTTCAGCGGCACGTGCAGGCTGAGCACGTCCGAGCGCCGCAGCAGATCCTCGAAGCCGACGTACTGGAAGCCGATCTCCCTGGCCGCCTCGGGGTCGGGGGCGACGTCGAAGGCGATGCGCTCCATGCCGAACCCGCCGGCGATGCGCAGCGCGTGGCGGGCGATGCGCCCCGCCCCCAGCGCGCCAAACGTCTTGCCGCACAGGTCCGTGCCCCGCAGGCCGTGGATGGAGAAGTCCCCCCGAACCGTCCGCTCGTAGCAGCGGTGGATCTTCCGCGTCAGGGCCAGCAGCATGCCGAAGGTGTGCTCGGCGACGGTGTTCCCGCCGTAGTCCGGCACGTTCGTCACGACGATGCCCCGCCGGGCGCACTCGGCGAGGTCGATGTGATCGCAGCCGGTCGAGCGCGTGGCGATCAGCTCCAGGTCCGGCAGGCGGTCGAGCTGCCCGGCGTCGACGCGGCTGTGGACGAAGACGCTCAGAATCCGCAGGCCCCCGGGGATGGCCGAATCGTCCAGCTCCTCCAGGCGCCGCTCGTTGGAGACGATGTGGCAGTGCTGCGGGCAGAGGTCGCGGAGGTGGTCGTGCTCCCACCGCTCCGCCTCGACGAAGAGGATCGTCACGGGCTCGTGCTTTGCCGGGTCTTGCCTGGTCATGATGATTCCCTGCGCGCCATTGTATGCCCGCGCGGCGGACCCGGCAGGGGGCAGGCGGGCCGGGTGAGGGCCGCGATCAGAGCAGGGCGGTGGAGAAGTACCGCTCGGCCCGGTCGGGGAGAACGGTGGCGATGTTGCCGTCCATGCGCTCGGCAAGCCGCCGGGCCGCCCAGACGTTGGCGCCCGAGGAGATGCCCACGAGCAGGCCGAAATCGCGCCCGAGCTGGCGCGTCGTCTCGATGGCGTCCTCGTCGGTGACCTCCACCACGTCGTCCACGAGCGACACGTCGAGCACGCCGGGGATGAACCCGTCGCCGATGCCCTGAATCTGGTGGAGGCCGGGCTCGTGGCCAAGGAGGGCGGAGACGTTCCGCGGCTCGACGGCGACGATCCGGACGTCGGGCTTGTGCTCCTTGAGGAACCGCCCGACGCCCTGGAGCGTGCCGCCGGAGCCGACGCCCGCCACGAAGCACGCGATCTCCCCGGCCATCTGCCGCCACAGCTCGTGCGAGGTCTCCTCGTAGTGCACGCGCGGGTTGTCGGGGTTCTCGAACTGGTTGGGCACCCAGACGCGCGGGTCCGCCGCCGCGATCTCCGCCGCCCGGCGGACCGCCCCGGGGATCGAGTCCGCGTCCGGCGTCAGCACCAGCTCCGCCCCGAGGGCCTTGATGAGCTTCTTCCGCTCCTCGCTCATGCCCTCGGGCATGACGATGCGGACGCGGTAGCCCTTCAGCCGCCCCACCAGCGCCAACCCGATGCCCGTGTTGCCGCTGGACGGCTCGACGATGACGGAGCCGGGCCGAAGCCTGCCGTCGCGCTCCGCCCCCTCCAGCATCGCCAGGGCCACGCGATCCTTGATCGAGCCGCCGGGGTTGAGGAACTCGGCCTTGGCGTAGATCCGCTCGCCCCGCAGCCGAAGCAGCGGCGTGTTGCCGATGAGGTCCAGAATGTTGTCGGTGAGCATGGCGGCCTCGCCTCGGCGCCGGTGGCGAGCGGCTCGTTATACCGGCGTGGCCGGCGGCTGTCGAGGTCCGGGTCCGGGGCGGCGCAATTCGTCCGGCGGTCTGCTAGACTGAGTGGCCAGGCGGGAGGCGAAGGCTCCGGCCACATCTCGGACGGAAAGGAACGGTGCCATGACAGCCAGGCGACGGCCGACACTTGCCGTGACGGGGGCAGCCATTGTCGCGCTCGTGATCGCGGCCGGGCCCGCCGGCGGCCAGACCGCCACCACGCAGCCCCGCCGGGGCGATCCCGCCAAAGTCAGCCGGTACTACCCGCCCCTCCAGGAAGCGGACGCCGGGATCAAGGACATCGCCGCGCGCATGGGCAAGCTGCGTCCGGTGGGGACGGCGGAGGGCGACGCCGCGGCGGTGAAGGCCGTCGGCGGCGAGCTGCTCGCCGAGGCCGAAAAGCTCCGCAAGACCGTCGACGCCTTCCTCAAGGGCGAGACCCGCCGGGGCCTGTCCGCCGAGCTGGCCCTGATCCGCAACGGCACGGCGCGGCTCACGTCCACCCGCAAGCAGCTGCACTACCTGTCCAGCGTGCGGATTCCGATGGTCGAGCAGAAGGACTTCTACGAGGAGCTTCGGCTGGCGGCGATCCGGCTGGTGCGCCTGAAGATTCTGCGGCAGCTGGCGCGCAACGGCGTTGAGGAGCTGCTGACGGAGGGCAGCTTCAAGGCCGTCTACGACAAGGCCACCCAGTGGGCCGTCCAGGAGGTGGACGGGCACATCCAGGACATCGCCGCGCGGGTCTCCATGCTGAACCTGGCCAACCTGAAGGCGATGGTCCAGGCGCAGATTCCGACGCTCCGCGGGTACGTCCGCAGCACCGTCTTCAAGCTGGCCGTGCGGATCACCAGCAACGAGTTCGTCATCGGCGTCATCACGCAGGTGGGGATGCGGTTCCTGACGGAGGAGCTCTGGCCGAAGGTGAAGGAGGCCCTGCGCCACAAGGGGCACCTGGAGGAGCGCACGGAACGGTCGGTCGGCACGATGGAGCAGTCCATGCTCGAGCTGGACTCCCTCGGCACCCGGACCGGGCCCGACGGCAAACTCGTCATGGATGCCGGCAGCGTCAAGCTCAACGACGTCCGCAAGGCCATTGACCGGGCCTACGGGAGAATCCACGCGGCGCGATACCTCTACAAGGATCTGGCCAGCGCCCAGAAGGCGGAGCCGCGGGGCAAGCTCAGCGCGGCCGAGAAGAAACTGCGGGAGAAGATCCAGCGGACGGAGTTCCGCTTCATGCTCGACCGGGAGGACGAGATCGAGTCGGTGGAGGACCGGCTGGCCATTCTTGAGGCGGAGGTGGCGACGATCCGCAAGATCCTCGAGCTGGTGGACAAGCCTGGCAACGCGCTGGTGGACAAGGAGTTCTTCGTGTACCACGCCGCGCAGCCGGCATCAGAGAAGCTCATCTATGCCGACCGCCCGACGCAGCCGCTGGGCTCGCACAACGCCGCCGTCAAGCCGGAGCTGCGGTACCTGGATCTCCGCGAGGTCGCCGAGAGGCGAATGCGGCACGAGGCCAGCACGCGGAAGGACAAGGGCGAATTCAACCGCTACGCCTACAGCCGACAGTACCTGGGCACGCACCTGATGGCCATCGAGTGCGCCGGGCTGAAGAAGTACTACCTCCGTCAGGCCGCCGGGAACCGGTCATCCACCTACGGCGTGCCCGTGTTCTGCGGCGTGGGCAACGGGCAGCATCCGGTGAGCGTGACGATCCACAGCCCCGAGGGCTTCCTCCTGAGCTTCAAGTACACCGTGGAGGTGAAGGTCGAGCCGAACAAGCAGGTGGAGGCCGCCGCCCGGAACGCCGCGAAGAACGTGGAGTCCGCCCGCAAGAGCTACACCGAGGCGGATACGCCCGAGCGTAAGAAGTCGGCCGGCAACCGGCTGCTCGACTGGCTGCTGAACCACGCGACGTTCACGCTGCGAGGCCCCAACGGCTCGCCGGCGAACGTCGAGCCGATCCTCAAGGAAGCCCTGGAGGTCGACGAGGCGATCGGCGGCACGCGATGGCTCCGGGTGAAACACGAGGGGGCGTTCGCCTCGATGTGCAGCGACCTGGGCACGCCCGGGGCGTACGAGCTGGCCCGGCGGCTGGCGGCGCGCCGCACCGCCGAGGGCATCGGTGCCGTCCGCATGCGGAGCATCTACCACGCGCTGGCGCAAATGGCGATCACGACGGGCAACGACGTGGAGGCCGCCCGGGGCTGGCTCCAGAAGGCGGCCGACATCAACGAGTACTACCAGAAGAAGCCCGAGGCGCTCCGCGAGGCCAAGGCGCACTGGCCCGTCAAGGTGGAGACCCGGCAGGCGACGCCGGAGACAATGACGCCGCAGGTCGGCGGCGAGAAGCCCGAGGCGGCGCCCAAGGACTAGCCCAGGCCCGGCGCCACGCGCAGGCCGACGACGACCTCGAGGAGCTGCCTGAATTCGAGCAGCAGCGGCCGAAACGCCTGTGTCGGCCCTGACACTCGCAGCCACAGGCAGCGACCGAATCGGGACACGCCCGTTCTGCCCGCCCCCGGGCCGGGAGCCGCTACCGGGTGTACTCGCCCGCGTGGCGGGGCGCGGTGAGGCCCTCCCACTTCGGGTCCAGCCGGGCCATGCGGTACCACCCGCGGGCCATGAACAGCGCGTCGGTGATCGCGATGGCGGTCATCGCCTCGGCCACCGGGTACCACCGCGGCAGCAGGCTGATGTCGCGCCGCGTGATCGCCGCCAGCTTCTTCTCCTTCACGGCGAGCATGTCCACGCTGTCCTGGTCGACCGAGACGGTGGGCGTGGGCTTGACGCCGCAGCGGATGACGATGTCCTCGCCGTTGCTCATCCCGCCGAGGAACCCGCCGCAGTGGTTCGTCCTCCAGCGGACCTTGCCGCCCTCGACGAAGGGCTGGTCGTTCCACTGGCTGCCGAGCATTTCGGTCGCCGCGTAGCCCGCGCCGAACTCCACGGCCGTGATCGCCCCGATGCTGCACAGCCCGTGGGCGATGGTGGCCTTGAGCTTGTCGAACACGGGCTCCCCGAGCCCGGCCGGCACGCCGCGGGCGACCAGCTCGATGACCCCCCCGGCGGTCTCGCCCTGCTCGCGCACCTTGTCCAGGTCGGCGATCATCCGCTCCGCCGCCTCGAGGTCGCAGCAGTTCAGGTCGTTCTTCCGATAGTTGTCCTTCATCTCCTCGAAGGTCATCGTGCCGTCGGAGAGGCGGCGCCCCCTGATGCCGTTTGAGGCGATCACGTGGGCCAGTACCTCGACGCCTTCGCGGGCGAGAACCTGCTTGGCCACGGCGCCGCCGGCGACGCGCCCGACGGTCTCGCGCCCCGACGCCCGCCCCGCACCGCACCAGTCGCCGAACTCGCCGAACTTGTAGAAAAAGTTCACCTCGGCGTGCCCCGGGCGGATGAGCTCCTTCACGTCGCGGTACTGGTTGATGTGTACGTCCTGCGTGTCGACGTTGCGGATGAGCAGCCCCACCGGCGCGCCCGTCGTGACGCCCTCGAACCACCCGCTCACGACCTCCACGCGGTCCGTCTCCTTCCGCGGCGAGTCGATCTTGCTCCGCCCCGGGCGGCGCTTCTCCAGCTCGTCCTGAATCCGCCCCACGTCCAGCCGGAGCCCCGGCGGCACGCCGTTCACGATCGTCAGCAGCGCCCCGCCGTAGCCGGCCTCCTCCGCCGTGCCGTGCCAGCCGTAGCTCTCGCCGCACGTGGTCACCTGGAATACGCGGCCGAATGTGTTGCCGAGCACCGTATCGCTCCTTGTCTGGCAGTGGGTAGGATTTCGCCTGCCGCCCCGCGCCGGCCGCGGCACTCCGCGCCGCCGCCCGCGGCCGCGAGATTGTAGCCGAAACTCCCCCCTACTGTCGAAGCGGTTTGACGGCGAAGTACTCGCCCTCGGTTCGCGAGGGGTCCTCGTCGTCGCTGAGGTCCACCAGGGCGAAGCCGCACTTACGGTAGAGCGCGATCGCCGCGGGGTTGTTCCAGGCGACGCTGTGCTGCACGTGCACGCAGCCGAGGCGCTTCAGGGCGTCCAGCCCGGCCGACAGGATGCGCGTGCCCACGCCGCGCCGGCGACACTCCGGGCGCACGAGCACCTGCTCCAGGAACGCCATCCGTTCGCGTCCGAGCGGGCCGAAGTTCGCGGGCCCCACGTCGAAGTGCGCCGCGCCGAGCACGTGCCCCCCGGCCGCCGCGGCACAGACCGTCACGAAGCGCCACTCGTCGCGGTCGGGGCGGTCGGCGGGCAGCGGCTCGCGGGAATAGGCCAGCTCCTCGGCGAGCAGCGCCTCCGCCTCCGCGGGAAGCGCGTCGTCGTTCCCGAAGACCCGAATCTCGTACTCCGGCGTCGCCGACATGGCGCTGTCCTTCCCCGCGCCCGTGCGGGCGGTCAGTCCGTGTCCATGTCGCAGCCGATCGATCGCATCTCGTGCACGAAGCGCGGGAACGTCTTTTTCACGCAGTCCACGTCCGCCACGAAGGTCCGCCCGTCGGCGAGGAGCCCGGCGACGGCGAGCGTCATGACCATCCGGTGGTCCCTGCGGCTGTCGAGCCTGGCCCCGTGCAGCCGCCCCGGGCGGACCACCAGCCCGTCGTCGCGCTCCGTGACGTCGGCGCCCATGGCCTTCAGCGCCGCGGCCATCGCCGCGATGCGGTCGCACTCCTTGTGCCGGCAGACGGCGGCGTTGGTGAGCACCGTTTCGCCCTCGGCCTGCGTGCCCACCACCGCCAGCAGCATGAACTGGTCGATGAAGTCGTTGCAGTCGATCTCCCGCCCGCGGAGCCGGCTGGAGCGGGCCGTCACCGTGTCGCCCTCGACCGTGATGTCCGCCCCCATGGACCGCAGCACGTTGACGACCTCCTTGTCGCCCTGCGGGTCGGAGGGGTCCATGCCGTGGATCTTCAGCTCGCTGTCGCGGGTGAGGACGGCGGCGGCGATCGGGTAGAGCGCCGCCGACCAGTCCAGCGGAATCTGCACCTCCAGCGCCCCCCAGCGGTGCCCGCCGCGGACGCGGTACCGCTCGTAGTTGTCGTTGCTGAACTCCACCCCGCAGCGCTTCAGCCAGCTCAGGGTGACGTCGACCCAGGGGCGCTCGCCGGGCCGGCGGACGGTCAGCTCCGTGGGCGCCTCGGCGAGCGCCGAGGCGATCAGCAACGCGGAGACGGGCTGCGAGTCGGCGCCGTCGATTTCGGCCTGCCCGCCGCGAAGCCGCCCGCGAACGACCACGGGCGCGTGCCCGTCGCCCTTGGTGGAGACGGCCCAGGCCCCGAGGCTGTTGAGGGCCTCGATGAGCGGCTGGCAGAGGCGGATGTGCCGCAGCGAGTGGTCGCCCGACAGCACGGTGTATCCCTCGCAGCACGCCGCCAAGGCCGTGAAGAACCGCAGGATGATGCCGCTGTTGCCGCAGTCGACCACGTCGTCGGGCGCCGCCAGCGCCCCGCCCGTGCCCACGACCTCCCACACGTTCTGGGCGTGCGGGTTGACGGCGGCGCCGAACATCTCGAGCGCCTCGACGCCGCGCATCCAGTCGTTGGAGACGGCCGGGGCGACGATCCGGCTGGTGCCCTCCGCCAGCGCCGCCATGATCAACGCGCGGAAGGAGTGGCTCTTGTTCGGCGGGATCCGGACGGTACCGGCGAGTCCCGGCGATGCGCCTACTTGCAGGTCCATGGGTGCTCCTCTGGCGCGTCCATCCTAAAGCGTGGGGCGCCACAGAGCAACGCGGACCGGCGCCGCCCGCCTTTCAGGGCCCGACCCACGGCTTGCGAACGCCGACGGATCGCCGCCCGCCGGCTTCGTCACGAACGGCGCCTGGACGCGCGCCTACGCCTTCGCCGCTGACGCCGGCGCTGGAGCCGGCGCGGCCTTCTCCACGACGGCCACGCGTATCTCCTCCATCAGGTCCGGGTTGTCCTTCAGGAAGCTGACGGCGTTGGTCCGCCCCTGCCCCAGGCGCACGTCCCCGTAGCTGAACCACGACCCCTGCTTGCTGACCACGCCGTGCTCGATGGCGAGGTCGACCAGGTCGCCGCCCGCGCTGATGCCGCTGTCGAACATGATGTCGAACTCCGCCCGCTTGAACGGCGGGGCGACCTTGTTCTTGACGACGCGCGCCCGGACGCGACTGCCGACGGCCTGGTCGCCCTCTTTGATGGTGCTCACGCGGCGGACGTCGATCCGCACGGAGCTGTAGAACTTCAGCGCGCGCCCGCCG
>CAZMDT010000005.1:0-339 GCA_964564965.1 uncultured Planctomycetaceae bacterium
AGGCGGACGCACTGCCGGAGGGAATCAAACTCGCCATCGTCGGCAAGCGCAACGCGGGCAAGAGCACGTTCATCAACGCGCTGGCCGGCGAGCAGCGCGTGATCGTCTCCGAGGCCCCCGGCACCACGCGCGACAGCGTGGACGTCACCGTCGAAATCGACGGGCGCACCGTCACGCTGATCGACACCGCCGGGCTGCGCAAGAAGCGCAAGCTCGCCGGCGACTTCCGGCGGCCTCACCGCAGGTCGACGCAGTAGGCCTCGCCCTTGAAGGCGCGGACATACAGCCGGCCGTCGGAGAAGACCGGCGGCGTGTGGCAACCGCTCTGGCGCTTGGTCA
>CAZMDT010000005.1:349-7481 GCA_964564965.1 uncultured Planctomycetaceae bacterium
GATCGACACGGCCGGGCTGTGCAAACGCAAGAAGCTGGCCGGCGACATCGAGTTCTACAGCTACCACCGCGCGATGCGGTCGATCCGCCGCGCCGACGTGGTGGCCCTGATGATCGACGCCTCCGTGCCGGTCTCGCAGGTGGACAAGGCCCTCGCCGGCGAAGTGGCGGCGAAGCTCAAGCCCGTCGTGCTCGTGGTGAACAAGTGGGACCTCGCCCGCGGCGCCGCCGACGGGGAGGACTACGCCCAGTACCTCGCCAAGACGTTCCCGGAGCTGTCGTTCGCGCCGGTGAGCCTGACGACGGCGCTCGAGGGCCTCAACGTCACGGGGACGGTCCGCCTCGCCCGGCAGCTCCTCAAGCAGGCGACGACGCGCGTCGGCACCGGGCAGCTCAACGCGGCGATGGAGGAGATCGTCCAGCTCCGCGGCCCGCGGCACAAGGCGGGCACGCGGCCGCCGAAGATCCTTTACGCCTCGCAGGTGGCGACGGCCCCGCCGACGATCGTCCTGTTCGTCAACGACGTGAGGAGCTTCGACGCGGGGTATCAGCGGTTCCTGCTGAACCGCTTCCGCGAGCGGCTGCCGTTCGCCGAGGTGCCCATCCGCCTCATCCTCCGCCCCCGCCGGCGCGGGCGATAGCCGGGCCTTGCTCGGCGGGCGGCTACGCGTAGCCGTGCTTGCCGACGAGGTAGTAGTTGACGACGATCCAGTTGAACAGCATGGCCGCGCAGCCGACGATGCACCCGAGGGCGGTCACGAGGCCGCGGCGGCGGGCGGGCACCACCAGCCGGGCGTGCAGCACCGCCAGGTAGATCAGGGCCGTCACGAGCGCCCAGGTTTCCTTGGGGTCCCAGCCCCACCAGCGGCCCCAGGCGGCCTCGGCCCACCAGGCCCCCAGCAGCGTTCCGGCGACGACCGTCAAGGTGGCGAGCTGGGCGGTGAGGAGGTTGCAGCGGTCGAGGGTCTCCAGGGCGGCCCGCCGCCGCATCGCCGCCGCCGCGAGGTACGCCCCCGACAGGACGAAGGTCATGCCGACCAGCGCGTGCCCGACGATGATGACCGCCACGTGGGCGGCCATGATCGGCGAGTGGAGGATGCCGGGCTGGGCGGCGATGCCCTCCTCCATGGTGCTGCTGAACAGCAGCGCCCCCAGCAGCGCGAGCGTGGCATAGAGCGCGCCGGCGAAGGCGAAGTAGCTCCGCGGCCAGACACGCTCGGCGGCCATCGCGAAGACCGCCGCCAGCAGGGCCGAGCCGGTGACCGCCTCGAACTGGTTCATGATCGGCGGGAGGTACCACGCCCGGCCGCTGAGGATCCAGCGGACGAGGAAGCCGGCGAAGAAGACGGCCGTGGCGCCGGCCATGACGGCGAGCCCGGCGCGGCGCGCCCAGCGGAGGCGGCCTGCCGCCGCGATGAGCAGCAGCACCGCCGCCGCCGCGAAGCCCACCCAGGCGATGGTGAGCTTGTAGGTGCGGTTGTAGAGCCGCTCGAGCCGGCGGAACGCCCATGGCGGCAGCCCCACGCCGGCGGCGCCCTGAATCTTCAAGACCTCGGGCACGAGGCGGTTGACCGCGGCGGCGTCGCGGCGGCGCCACGCCTCGCGGAATTGCCCCCACAGCTCCCGCGTGCCGGGCAGCGGCCCGGCGGCCGGGGCGTCGGGGGCCGCCAGCCCCCCCTCAGCCGGCAGGACCCGAAGCATCCCCGCCGCCACGAAGCTGCGGATGCGGATGCTGAGCCGCTCGAGCGGGACGCGGAACTCCGGCCGGTACGACAGCTCGCCGAGTGCCGCCACGAGCGACGGCACGCGTCCGGCCTCGAGAAGCTCGGGCACGGTCAGCCGGTCCGCCCGCAACAGCGCGGCGAGCTGGTCCTCGTTGAGGATGGCGACCGGGGGCAGGCGGCCGGTGCGTTCGAACTCATCGCGCCATTGGCCCTCGAGCCGCCCGGCCAGGGCGCGGCGCATCGGCCTCTCGCGAACGTGGATGACCGGCGCGTCGAGATAGTCCCCGGACCGGAAGTACAGCTCCAGGTACGCCACGACCGGCTCCAGCCCCCCCGGCCGCTCCGTGCCGGTGATCTGCGAGAGCTGCTCGCGGGCGAGCGTGTCGAGAATGGCCACCCGCCCACGGTACTGCACCGCCAGCAGCCGCAAGGGATGCGCGTCGAGCCGGGCGGCGAAGTCGCGGGCGGCCCGGTCAAACGGCCCGTCGGCCGTCGCCGGCAAGGCGCCCAGGAGCACGACGAATGCGGCGGCCACGCTCATCGGCACGCCCCCCGCCGCCGCAGGATCAGCGGCTTGACGTAGAACGCATACGAGAAGCCCAGCACAATCAGGATGCAGCCCGTCCAGATGACCGGCATCCCCGGCCGCGTCCGCACGCCGAAGTCCAGCTCCGTGGGCGCCTGCCCCGGCGGATGCCAGCTCGCCTGCGAGATCTGCCACGGCCCGACGTCGACGGGATGGTTGAGGCTGATGACATCCCGGCGGGTGTGCCCGCCGGCGGCGATCTCCACCTCGCAGCGGTAGTCCTTCACCACGCCGGAGGCGGGAAACGTCACCCGCGTCGCCCGGCGCACGTGCAGCGCGGCGGGCAGCTCGCGCCTGGCGCGGGCGAACGCCAGGTAGACCGGGCGCACGCCGGGAAGCTCCACCGGCACCGCGTGCGCGTAGCCGGCATAGGGCGCCAGGGGCAGATAAACCGTCCCGCGCTTCCCGCCGTGCTCGACCGCCACGCGAAGCATCGGCGGCGGCAGCATCGCGTCGGGGTCGTCGCGGCCGCTCGCCGCGGGTGGCATGAGCAGGGCCTCGGCGCGGAGGCTTACGCCCGGCGGGGCCCCCGACAGCGGCACGCCCAGCGCCGCCGCGCCGGCGGGGGTGTTGGGGTTGTCGGGGTCGGCGCCCGGCAGGGGCGTGGCGACGTACAGCCCGTCGGCGTCGGCGCCGACGTACGCCGCCGCCGTGTGCAGCAGGTACACGTGCTCGATCGGGCGCCACGTGTCCTCCCAGCCGCGGGTCGAGCAGATGCCCTCCACGCTGCCGGCGGCGTACCACGCGGCCCCGGCGGCGAGGACGACGACACCGGCGTGGCTGCACCACGCCCCGGCGTGGGCCGCGCCCAACGGAACGCGCGTCAGCGTCGCGAGGATCAGGTTCACGCACAGCAGCCCGCACAGCGCCGGCAGCGGCCAGAGGGCATACACCTCCGCCGGCGGAATGCCCAGCCCCCGGGCGATGTGCTCCTGCCAGACCGACACCAGCGACAGGTACGCCGCCAGTGCGATGAGGGTCGCGACGCCGACGGACACGCTGCCGGCCGCGCGGACCGCGCGCATCGGCGCGCCCCGGCGGGGCGCCGTCGTCGTGCCTGCCTGGCGCGTGTCGGCCATCGGTGAGCCCCGGGCGCCGGGGCGTTAGCGGCCCGGCATGTCCGAAAGAAAAGCCCTGACACCGCGGCGGCGCCAGGGCTGGAGGTTCACGTCGTCGAGCGGCGGGTTAGTCCGTGGGGGAGGGCGCCGCCTCGGGCGCGGTGACGAACCGGTCCGCCGGCACCAGCCAGATCTCCACGCGCCGGTTGACCTTGTTGCCGCCCTGGTTCGGGGCGTTGGGGGCGAGGGGATGATACTCGCCGAAGCCCATGGCGCAGGTGCGTGCTGGGGCCAGGCCCGCCCTCATGAGCACCTCCTGCACCGCCACCGCCCGGTGCACGGACAGATACCAGTTGTTCGGATGGCGCTTCCGCGTCGCCTCCAGGCGGATCGGGATGTCGTCGGTGTGCCCGGCGACGAAGACGCTGAAGTTGGCCGCCTCGCCGGCGTTGAGGATCTTCGCGAGGCTCGCCAGCGCCGCCTGCGCGTCCTTCTGCACGTAGTCGCTGCCCCTCTCAAACGTCAGGTCGGCCTTCAGCTTCACCATGCCGTACTTGGCGAGGTACTCCACCAGGTCCGGATTCGCCTCCGCAAAGGCCTTGAGGGCCTTGTCCACCTGCTCCGGAAGCACGCGGATGACCGGCGGGCCGAACTCCGCAGGCTTCGGGCCGCCACGCAGTTCCGCGTAGCGGGCGCTCAGCTCGTCGAATCGCTGCTGGAGGCCTTTCCGGGCGGCCTCGAGGAGGCGGATGTCGGCCTCCTTGTTCTTCACCACGCCCTGGCAGCCTTCAAGCTGGCTCGTCAGGGCGCCCGTCTCGCTGCGCATGTTCTGCAGCAGCTCCTGCACCCGCTGAAGCTCGTCGTTGACCCGCCGGTTGGCGGCGAGGGCCTCTTCGTACTGGGATAGCGGCACGCACCCGCCGGCCACCAGCAACAGCGTGCCGAGAGTCACTGCTCCGAACAGTCTCATGACGGTCTGTCCTTTCCTTGCCGGGCGCCGGGCGTCCCGCGGCCTGCGCCGCGCGGTGCCTCAGCCGCCGATCCGCTGCATCGCTTCCTGCTTCGCGGCGATCGACTTGCCGATGAAATACCCCACGACGGCGAGGATCACGGCCAGCACCACGCCGCCCACGACGATCAGCATCATGTTCTCCTGGAGGTCGTCGAAGAAGCCGGGCACCACCCCGCCGACCGCCGCCACCGTCATGATCACCAGCAGCATCATGAACAGGGCGGAGGCAACGGCGATGCCCGTGAACAGCCCCGCCGAGGCGTCCACCGGCTCCACGTAGATCGGCGCCGCCGCGGCCGCCCCCTCCGGCACGTACGGCATCGGTGCACTGCCCGGGCCCACCTCCTCCGCGATGCCCGAGCCCACCGCGCCTTCCATGTCGATGTGCTCCAGCACCTCCGCCCCCAGCGAAGTGTCGTCGCTCTCCCGCGTCAGGTCCAGCAGGCCCGACCCGCTGCCGATCCCCTCCAGCAGCACCTGGTCCTCCACGCTCGGAGCGATCTGCGTTTTGGCCATCGGGTCGGCGGTTTCGATCTCGAGGTCCTCGTCGTCGAAGATGCTGATGCCCTCGGCCGTGATGACCGTGTCTTCCTTGGTCGGCAGCCTCGGCTTGTCGGCCTCGGACAGGCCAACGCCCTCGCCGCCGGCCGGGGTCAGCTCGATCTCCTCCGCCCCCCCGCCGGCCAGGGCATCGACCTCGGCCACCTTGTACATCTTCCGCGCGCCGTCGGAGAACCCCTGGAGCTTCTGCTCGCGGATCCACTGCTGGAGTTCACCGGCAGTGACGCCGAGCTTGGCGAGCGTCTCTTCCTCGGTGTAGTACATCTTCTTGCCCATGGCTGGCAGCTCCTTGCGATGCGCCCCGCGCTACGGCGCCCCCGGGGCATCGCCCAAACGCTTCTGTTGCGCGACGAGCTTCTTCACGTCCCGCGGGGAGGGCTCATCGCTGTTGTAGTCCTCGAGCAGGCGGTCGAACAGGTACGTCCTCGCCGCCGCCAGGCGAAGCTTGCGCGTCCGCGGCAGCCACTCGTACATGCATATTGTACCATGCTCCCGATCGACCAGATACAGCCCGTACGTGTCCTTCGTGATCTGCCCGGCCACCACGACGATGCTGCCGGCGGCGCCTTCGCCCACGGCCCCGGGGGGCTCGTCGGCGGCGGCGCCCTGCATGCCGATTCCCACCAGCAGGCACGCGGCGGCCAACGCCAGCAGACCCACCGCAAGCCACTTGCGAGGCGAGCTTTGCATCGTCGAACGTCTCGATGGGGTCGGTTCAGGCATACGCTTCTGGGGGCCCTGCGGCAGTGCCGGCGCCGCCAATCGGGCGATTATAGAAGGGCCCGTGGGGCTTTCAAGCGCTTTCTGGGCCGCCCCCGGCGCCGCGACGGGCCTTCTCGATCAGCTCCACGAGGCTGGCGACCTTGTCCGGCCGCGGGGCGAGGATTTCGTCGATCTGCTCGCCGGAGTAGTGAACCCGGATGAACGCCTCGACGTCGAAGGTCTCGAACCAGCAGTCGAGGACGCGTCCGCAGGGCAGTTCCCGGCCGGGCGCGCGGCAGTAGGCGAACCGCACCTCGTGCCCGAGCATCGGGCAGCGGCGCGTGCGCCCGTCGTGCTGTTCGATGTCGTTGCCCACGCCGCGATTATACACGAACGCGGCCCCGCGATGGCGCGCCCGCCGGCCCGCCGCGCGCGAAGGCGGCGCCCCGGTGATGGCCCGCGGCGCCGCGCGACGGCCGACTCCAGTCTGCGCCCCGACGGGCCGCGGGCTCAGGCGCCTGTCACCACCGGCCGGTCTTGACGGCCTTCGGCTTCGGCAGGCCCTTCAGCTCTTCCTGGTACTTCTTCAGGTCCTCCTCCGGCAGCGAGTAGTCCTGAAGCTTGCCCTCGAAGTACGCCTGGTAGCCCGTCAGGTCCATCAGCCCGTGCCCGGACCAGTTCAGCAGAATCACCCGCTCCTTGCCCTCCTCCTTCGCCTTCAGGGCCTCGTCGATGACGGCGGCGATCGCGTGGGAGGTCTCCGGCGCGGAAATGAAGCCTTCCGTCCGCGCCCACAGGACGGCCGCCTCGTAGCACCTGAGCTGGTGATACGCCCGCGGCTCGAGCAGTCCCTCGACGATGCCCTGGCTGACGAGGGGCGCCATGCCGTGGTATCGCAGCCCGCCGGCGTGAATGGGCGGGGGAATGAAGCTGTGTCCCAGCGAGTGCATCGGCAGCAGCGGGGTCATCCGGGCGGTGTCGCCGTGGTCGTAGACGAACGGCGCCCGCGTCATCGTGGGGCAGCTTTCCGGCTCGACGGGGTAGATCTTCGCCTCGGCGCCCAGGCCGCTGCCGGCGATCTTGTCGGCCACGAACGGGAACGCCGTCCCCGCGAAGTTGCTCCCGCCGCCGGCGCAGCCGATGATGGCGTCCACCTTCTTCTCGCCGGCGATGGCGAGCTGCTTCTTGGCCTCCAGGCCGATGACCGTCTGGTGCAGCATGACGTGGTTCAGCACGCTGCCGAGGCTGTAGCGCGTCTTGCCGCTGGTGTCGGTGACGGCGGCCTCGACGGCCTCGCTGATGGCGATGCCCAGCGACCCGGGCGTGTCGGGGTACTTCGCGAGAATGTCGCGCCCCGCCCGGGTTTCGTTCGAGGGGCTGGCGATGCAGTTGGCGCCCCACGTCATCATCATCAGCTTGCGGAACGGCTTCTGGTCGAAGCTGATGCGCACCATGAACACTTTGCACTCGAGGCCCACCAGCGAGCAGGC
>CAZMDT010000005.1:7491-11870 GCA_964564965.1 uncultured Planctomycetaceae bacterium
CCGAACTGCTTATTGTACCACGCCTGCGGGACGGCGGTGTTGGGCTTGTGGCTGCCGGGCGGGGAGACGCCCTCGTTCTTGTAGTAGATGCGCGCCGGCGTGCCCAGGTGCTGCTCCAGCCGGCGGGCGCGGTACAGCGGCGTCGGACGCCATAGCGAGTAGATCTCGAGGATCTCCTCCGGGATGTCGATCCAACGCTCCGACGACACCTCCTGCTCGATCAGGTTCATCGGGAACACGGGCGCCAGCATGTCCGGGCTGACGGGCTTGCCGTCCGGCCCGAGCGGGGGCTGAAGCGGCGACGGAAGGTCGGCCGACAGGTTGTACCACTGGCGCGGCAGTTCGCTTTCGTCCAGGAAGATCTTGGTCTGTTCCATGCTCAGTTCCTCTTTCGAGTTGGTTCCGGGCCGCGTGCCGGCCCGATCGGTGGCTTCAGTCCTTCGCCCGGTGTTCCCGCCACCAGGCCTTCCAGTCCTCGATGACCTTCTGGCGCTGGGCCTCGGGGGCGCCGCCGTCGTAGGGGCGCTCCACGCCCGTGAGCTGCCCGAGCGCCCGGCAGATGCTCACGCGGCCCGGTTCGCCCGGCAGGTCGAGCGCCGCGATGAGCGCTTCGAGCACGAGCGGCCCGCCCCGGCCCATCTCGCCGAGGGCGGTCGCGGCCGCCGACCGAACGCGAGGCTCCTTGTCCTTGAGCAGTGCCGCGAGCCGAGACACGTTAAAGTCGCCGGCCTGTTTCGTCAAGGCTTTGGCGACGGCGGCACGGGCGCGTGGATCGGGGCTGTCGATGCCGGCCGACAGCAGCTTCTCCGGCGTCTGCCGGCGGAAGACCAGGAACCCCAGCAGCGCCCGGGCCGTGAACGAGGGGTCGTCGCCCGCGGCGGCCGCCGCGACGATCGCCCCGTCGAGCGCGGCGTCGTGCTGCTTCGGCCCGTGGTAGGCCACCACGTGCCGGACGCCCTCCTGGCGGTCGTCGAGCAGCGTGACGAGCGCCGCGGCCGCCCGCGGGTCGGGGATGTCGGCGAGAGCCGTGGCGATCCACAGGCGGCTGAACCACGGCCGGGGCGGCCGCCCCATCGCCTCGATGAGGTCCGGCACGATGGGCCTGCCGACGCGGACGGCGGTGTCGTGTGCGGCCTGGCCGCCCCAGGCGCTGCGGTCGAACTGCGCGAGGAGCCCGGCGACGAAGGCGCGGCGCTGGTCGGGGGGCAGGGCGGCGAGGTCGGGCGGGAGGATGGCCACCTCGACGACGTTGGAGCCGAGCGCCAGCGCCGGCGCGTCCTTGCGGAGGATGACGACCGTCATCTTCGCCCGCAGCTCGCCGGCGGCGAGCAGGTCGCCGACGGTCCGCGTCGGCCTGGGCAGGTCGTTGAGCCCCTGGCCCGTGACGTAGGCGGGCAGGACCGTCGCGCGGAGGTCGTATGGGTGCACGCCGAGGGCCGCCACGTCGATCTCGCGGGCCGCGACGGGCGCCCCGCCCCCGTGCAGCTTCTCCGGCATCGCGCGCGGGGCCCATAGCGCGAACGGGACGGTGTAGAATCGCTCCTCGCCCTCGCCCCCGCGAAGCTGGATGAGAAGCCACGCCCGCACCTGCGCCCCGGGCGGCATGTCGAGCGAGACGGTGCCCAGGTTCCGCAGGGCCGGCAGGATGCTGAGGGCGCCTTTCGCCCGGATGGCGTCCGGCGCGAGGATCGAGGCCTGCACGCCGGCCTTGGAGTCGCCCCAGTCGCGGGCGGGCCGGCTCGCCGGCTGCGTCGTCGCGGCGGCCGCGGCACAAGTGAGCACCGCGATCACCGTCGCCGTCGCGCAATGGCCTCTCATGGCGCAGATGCTATCGGGAACCCGCACGGGCGACAAGGCTCGGGCCCCGGCGACGCGAGGCGGGAGGGCTTCCGCTCCGCCGGAGCAGGCCGATTGGCGTTTGACCGCCGCCGGGGCGTCGCTACAGTGGGGCTTCCTGAGTCCCCATGCCGTGGGGATCGAGCGGAACCTGGCGGGCCCTCGCGGCCCTCGTTCACGGAGCATCCAATGGCTGAGCGTCTGGTGTTCACCGGGAAGCGTGAGGTGGCGTTGGAGACGTACGACGCGCCGGCGCCGGGCAAAGGCGAGGTCGCCGTTCGCACGCGCGTCTCGCTCGTCAGCACCGGCACGGAGACGATCGTCTACGACCGGCTGTTCGAGGCCGGCAGCCACTGGGACAACTGGGTGAAATACCCGTTCTACCCCGGCTATGCGGTGATCGGCGAGGTGACGGGCGTCGGGCCGGGCGTGGCGGCACCCGCCGTCGGCGACCGCGTGGCCGTTCGGGCGCCGCACGCCTCGCAGAACATCGTGGCGGCCGAGGGGTGCTACCCCGTGCCGGCCGGGCTCGACGCGAAGGACGCGAGCTGGTTCGCCCTGGCGAAGATCGCCTTCATGTCGGCCAAGGCCGCTCCGTTCCACCTCGGCGCCAGCATCCTCATCATCGGGGCCGGGCCGATCGGGCAGATGTGCACCCGCTGGGCGCGGGCGGGCGGCGCGGAGGTGATCATCGTTGCCGACCGTCTGGCGGAGCGGCTGGCGCTGGCCGAGCGCGGCGGGGCTACCGCGACGGTCGCCGGGGACATCGCCGCGGCGCGCGACGACGTGCTGGCGGCCAACCACGGCCGGGAACCGGACATCGTGGTCGACGGCACGGGGCATCCGGCGGTGTTCGCGGCGGCGCCGGGCTCGCAGAGGGCGGCGCGGCGGTTCGGGCGCGTCGTGCTGCTCGGCGACACCGGCTCGCCCACGCGGCAGCACCTCACCGGCGAGGTGATCCTGAAGGGCCTCACCATCGTCGGCACGCACGACCCGCACAGCGAGGGCGAGTGGAGCGAGGGGCGGATCGTTCGGCTGTTCTTCGCCCTGGTTGCCGGCGGGGGTTTCGATCTCGAGGGGCTGGTCTCGCACACGTTCGACCCGGGCGACTGCGAACCGGCCTACACGCTCGCCACCGACCGCCGCGGCGAGACGATGGGCGTGCTGTTCGACTGGGCGCGGCGCTGAGCGGCGACGGGCGCGGGCATCCGCCCCGAGCTTTGCGGGCCGCCGTCGCTTATACTTGAGGGCGACCCGCCGGCCGTTCGCCGGCGAGGCCCCGCATGAAAGGGACGCCCATGAGATTCCTGCTGCTGGCCGCCGTCGTCCTGCTCGCCGCCGCCTGGAGCGGTGCCGCCGAGCCGGGCACGCGCCCCGCGCCCAAGCACCCCGCCACGAAGCCCGCGCGCAAGCTGAAGCTCTTCGACCGCAAGCCGATGATCTTCGTGGTCAACGGCTATTCCACTTCGTTCCAGTGGCCGGCAATCCTCCAGCGCAAGCTGGACAGGTACTTCGAGGGGCGGCGGTTCATCACCGTGCGTTCGGCCGTCCGGGGCGACACGCCCATCGCCAGGTGGATCGACCTCGCCACGGGCCAGCCCGCGCCCGCGTGGGAGGTGGTGAGGCCGGCGCTGGCCCGCCCGAACAACACCACGCCGGTGGTGGTGCTGGCGCAGCAGTCGCTTCAGTGGGTGTACGGGCTGCGGACGGCGGGCATCCGCGACGAGAAGGACGCCAAGCGGATCAAGATCGGGGCCGACGCCCTCGAGACCTACGCCCGCCGCCTGCACGAAGACGGCGCGGACCTCGTCTTCATCGCGATGCACATCTACAAGAAGCCGATGGAGCCGGCCATCGGGAACGAGCGGCTGGCGCTGAAGGCCCTGATGGAGCGCAACGTGCCGTTCGTCGCCCCCGGGCCGGACGTCTGGACGCCCACCAGCAAGCTCCACCCCAAGGCCTTCGCGCGTGACGGCGTGCATCCCAACGCCATCGGGGCGGAGGTGATGGCGCAACACTGGTTCGCGGCGCTGCTGGGGTACGACGGGCTGGAGGTGCCCGCCTGGAGCGAGCAGGAAATGCAGGCCGCCATCGAGAAAGGCCCCGCGCCCCGGCCGCGCCCCTAGCGGCGCAGGTACCTCAGCTTCTCCGGCAGGTCGATGTTGTTGCCGAAGTTGTCCTCCCCGTAGCCGTGCTCCGCCAGCAGCTTGATGTCGGCCAGCACGCGCTTGTCGCCCACCAGCGTGACGCTCAGGTCCGCCTCGATGTCGATCTTCCCCATCGCCTGGAGGCGTGCGATCTCGGCGGTCACCTCCTCCAGCAGCGTCCCCCCGACCTGGAGCGGCTCTTCGGGGATCTGGAGCGGCTGCTCGTACACGACGACCTTTCCCTGCTCCACGAGGGAGAGGATGACCTCGCGCACGGCGCTCCGGATGTCGCGTCGGCGGCCGTGGTTGAGCACGCTGGGCAGGCAGGCGATTTCCTCGGCCAGCCAGCGGCGTTTGCGGGCGTTGATCCTCTCGTTGACGCGGAAGATCTCCATG